>DASWQX010000859.1:0-5032 GCA_036403495.1 Thermoanaerobaculia bacterium | reverse complement strand
GAGTCAGCCCCGCAGGGGCGCAGGTATAAAACCTGGGGTTTTAACCCCAGGAACCGAGCCGCCCCACCATCGCAAGCCCCGAAGGGGCGCAGGCAGACAGTCTGCCTGCGCCCCGTCGGGGCGCTTGGAGGAGTCTCTCGCTCCGACCTGGGGTTGAAACCCCAGGCTTTATGCCTGCGCCCCTGCGGGGCTGACTTTCTTCGCTCGGATCTGCTCGAATTGCCTCACGGTCTCTTGAGAGTAGAATCGCTCGCCGCAGCGGAGGCAGACCTCGGCCCACACTTCGAGAATCGCAGTGTTGACTCCTTCTCGGAGGAGCTTCTCGACGCGCTTCTCGACCATCTCTCCCTCACAGACCGGGCATTTGCTAAACGGGATCATTCCTGGACCTCCTTATCCGCCAGTTGATCCAGCGCTCAGGATCGATCCTACGCTACTTCACCTTCATCCAAGGCGTCTGAGTCAGCTCCTCCGCCGGCCACATCTTCAGCCCGATCGGCACCGTCTTCGCCCCCGGAAGCTGCATCTCCAGATCGTAGAGGTAGTAGTCCCCTGGCCCCCACCAGAGCGGATGCACGGCCCGCGGCTCTCCCATGGCGATCTCGAAGACGACGGAGCCGTTGGGCTCCAGGAGGACCGGGCGGAGGTCGTTGTCGCCGATGCGCAGGTGCGAGGGGCCGTTCTTGTCGAGCTCGACATCGAGCCCCTTGAGGCGCTTGGGGCTCCCCAGGAGGAGATGGGCGGGCGCGCTGCCGGCGATGCGGAGGTCGTCCTTCTTGCCGGTGGGCCAGAGATTGTGGTTCAGGAGCTTCACCCAGAGGCCGTTGCCCACCGCCACCTGCTGGCCCGGCGCGCTGGTCTGGGTGGTTTCGTAGGGGAGCCACCGTCTCGCAAAGTCCGAGACGGCGCGGTATTCGCCGGTCTCGGCGATGGGGTAGGACGTGGGAGCGCTCCAGAGCGGCAGCAGGAAGGGGGCGGCGAGGAGGGCGAAGGCCGGCGCCCAGAGCGCGTTGCCTCGTCGCGCGGCCACGAACCAGAGCGCCGGATAGAGCGGCAGGAAGTAGCGGTTGCCGAGCGCTCCGCCGCCGGAGAAGTTGAACGGCCGCAGCACCAGGAAGGCGAGGAGGGCTACCCCCACGGCGAGCGGGATCGCCCAGCGTCCGCGGTCCCCCCGAAAGGCGAGGAAGCCGAGCAGGAGCGGCAGGAAGAAGGGGAGGATGCCGAAGTCGCGCCCCGCCAGGGTATAGAGGACGTTCCACCCCGCGAGCTTGAGGTTGAGCTCCGGCCGCACGGCCGCCGTCTGGAGCCACGACGAGCTTCCCTGGCGCGCCACTTCCGCCGACCAGCGCGCGGCCGGCACCGCCACCTCCGGGAACGACTGGGCGGCGTAGATCCCCTGGCGCTGGCCGCCGTAGCCGGTGGGGTCGCCGCCGGCCAGCCACTGGACCCCCATCGAGAGCATGACGACGGCGAGGGCACCAGCAGCGAGGCCGCTCGCGGCGCGCATCCGCCGCTCGGCCGGCGTCTCCCGGGCGGCGAGGAAGGCCGGGATCAGCAGGACGAGGTAGACGGGACGGTAGACGACCGCGATCCCGAGCAACGCGCCCGCCCCGAGCCAGCGCAGGAGGAAGGCGCGGGCGGGCACCGTGTCCTCGCCCGCGTAGATCTGCGGCGGCGCCTCGCCCTCGCGCCGGGTCCCAAGGTCGTCGCCGTAGACCATCGCGAAGCCGGCGGCCACTGCGGCGAAGACGAAGAGATCAGACTCCCCCCAGAACACGTAGGCGAAGGCGGCCGAGGCGTAGACGAAGGCGGCCACCCAGAGCGGCGCCGCCGGGCCGATGCGGCGGCGGAGCGCGCGGGCGGCGAGCAGAGCCGCGGCGGCGAGGAGCAGGGCGTTGGCGATCACCGGACCGCGCACTGGGGCCACGGCCACGAACGGCGCCAGCACCAGCGCGTAGAGCGGCGGCTTGGCGTAGACCAGTCGGTCGCCGCCGGGGCGGCTCTGCAGGATCAGCCCCTCCGGCGGCACCCCCCAGTCGGCGACGAAGCGGTCGTAGTCGTGGCGGGTGTAGGTGAGGTCGAAATCGTGCGCGAGGCTCGCCGCCTGCATCGCGTAAGTCGCCTCGTCGCCCAGAAGCGGCAGCTTGGTGCGGTCCAGCCGCGCGGCGCCGATCAGGGTCAGCAGCAGCAGAAGGCCGAGGACGGCCCAGGAGGCGATCGCTAGGGGGGAGCGGCGCGGGCTCATAGGTTTCCTCTCCGGCGGCCCCTCATCACCCCGGCCCTCTTCTCCCAGCCCTCCACCCGCCCTTCCGGGGAGAAGAGGGAGTGGTTAGAAGAAGTTAGTCCTAAGAGGCTGTTTGGAAAGTCAGCCCCGCAGGGGCGCAGACATAAAGCCTGGGGTTTTAACCCCAGGAACCGAGCCGCCCCCCCATCGCAAGCCCCGAAGGGGCGTAGGCGGCGGGGACCGGGCAGTCTGCCTGCGCCCCTTCGGGGCTCTTGGAGGAGTCTCTCGCTTCGACCTGGGGTTGAAACCCCAGGCTTTATGCCTGCGCCCCCTGCGGGGCTGACGTTCCAGAGACCCTCTGCCGCGTCTTGAGCCCCCTCTCTCCCCGGCGGGGTGGGTGGAGGGCTGGGAGAGAGGGGGTTGGGGGAGTGAGGGGCTCTCATCATCATATCCGCCGCTCCCAGCGCGGGCCGCCGAGCTTGGAGAGCCCCAGGCCGCCGAAGAGGTGGGGCTCGATCCAGAGATGGGCCGGTCCCGGCGGGCGCCGCACGTCGGTCTCGAAGCGGACCTCCTCGCCGGGCGCGACGTCGCGGGGGAGGGCGAGCCAGGGTCGCCCTTCCAGCAGATCGGTGCCGCCGTCCACGAACAGCTTCACCACGACCGCAACCCCCCCTGGACCGCGCTCGCCGGCCAGCCAGCGGGCGAAGCCGGTGTTGCGCAGACGCAGGCGAAGTCGCCGGCGTTCGCCTTCGGGCCAGGGGAGGTCCGCGCCTTCGACCTCCAACTCGCCGGGTAGCGCTCCCCAGGCGAGGCTGGAGGGGGTCGGGATCGCGGGGAAGCCCAGCGGGTCGTCCCCCGGCGGCGTCAGCTCGGACCACTCCTCGCAGGCGGCCACCACGGCGGCGGCGGCGCGGGCCGGATCGTGCCGCGAGCGTACGTACTCGCGCGCCTCCCGGCCCATCGCCCGCAGATGGCCGGGATCGGCGAGGAGATCGCGCAGCAGCGCGGCGAGCGCCTCGGGCTCCTCCTCTCCCAGAGGGACGCGAGGAGCGATCTCGGGCGGCAGATCGGCGAACTGGGCGAAGTCGGAGACGATCGCCGGCCGGCCGGCGGCGAGCACACGCAGCAGCGAGGCCGAGGTCTCGCCGGCGGTGGGGTAGCGCAGGTTGAGGCAGAGGTCGACGGCGGCGATGGCGGCCGCGAAGTCCTCGAAGGGCACGAAGCCGGTGACGTGGACGCGGTCCGCCACGCCGGCCCGCCGCGCCTCGCCTTCGAGGTCCATCACCGGCGCCGCCTCGCCGACGATCAGCAGATGGACCTCCTCAAGGCCCGGCGCGGCGAGCGCCCGCACGGCCGAGACGGTGCGCTTGATCGGGGTCTGGAAGCCGAACGAGCCGAGCACCGGCCGATCGAGGGGGAGGCCGAAGCGGCGGCGCAGCTCCCGCCCCGCGCCCTCGTCCGCCGCCGGCGGCAGCGGGATGCCCATGGGCACGGCGCGCACCGGCACGCCGATCTCCTCCTCGGCGAGGAACGCCGCCGCCCATTCGCTGTGGACGAGCACGCCGCGCTGCCGCCGCAGCAGGGCGCGGTGGGCGGGGAGCTCGAAGACGGGGGCGTCGCCCCAGGCGTTCCAGCGCTTGGCGAGCGCCGCGGCCTCGCCCATCCAGCCGTGGTCGCGGGTGAGACGCGCCTTGTAGTCCCAGAAGCCGCTCGGCTCGTTGCGGCCGAGGGTGAGGTCGAGCAGCAGGTGGTGGAGGACCACGTCGTGGAGCGTGAGCACGCCGGGGAGCCGCATCGCGAGGTCGAGCACCTCGATGTGATAGCGGTTGTTCCCCATCTGATAGAGCGGCAGCCGCTTGTCCGAGCCCGTCGCGCTCGCCGGCGCCATCGGCCAGGCGCGCTCGATCGCGGGGTCGACCGGCTGGCCGTCCAGGCGGATCAGGCGGACGTCCGCCAGCGCCGCCAGATGGGGGAGGAGGTCGAGGCTGTAGTCCGCGATCCCCGAGCGGACGGGGGGGAGGGGGGAGACGTAGTCGAGCTTCAACTCCCTTGCCTCCGAGCAGCGCCCGTGGCCTGCGACCTCACCCTCGGTCCCTCTCCTGAAGGAGAGGGAGGGCCATACGGCTCTGTCTGTGCTCGTAGGGTGCGCTGTGCGCACCGGGACGGACCTTGAAGGTGCGCACAGCGCATCCTACGGCCATACGTCTCGGAGGTGTCCCCCTTCTCCTTTAGCTCTGTCAGCTCGGCGGGCCGAGCACATGGTGTGGAGGAACAAGTCGCCTTGTTCCTCAGGAGGAGAAGGGGATAGGGGATGAGGTCGCAGGCCACGGACGCTCCGATCTCAGATCGCCATCTCGTCCTTGTCCGCCGCCATCTGACCCTTCAGGTACCCCTCGATGAAGGGATCGACGTTGCCGTCGAGGACGCCGTCGGCGTCGCCCACGGAGACGCCGGTGCGATGGTCCTTGACCATCCTATAGGGCTGGAGGACGTAGCTGCGGATCTGGCTCCCCCAGGCGTTGTCCATCTTCTTGCCCTCGCGCTCGGCCTGCTCGGCCTTCCGCTTCTGCAGCTCCCGGTCGTAGAGGCGGGAGCGGAGGACCTTCATCGCCATCGCCCGGTTCTTGATCTGGCTGCGCTCGTTCTGGCAGGAGACCACGATGCCGGTCGGGAGGTGGGTCATGCGCACGGCCGACTCGGTCTTGTTGACGTGCTGGCCGCCAGCGCCGCCGGCGCGCAGCGTGTCGACCTTCAGGTCGCCCTCGTCGATGGTGACGTCGACCTCCTGCGCCTCCGGCAGCACTGCCA
>DASWQX010000858.1:0-4795 GCA_036403495.1 Thermoanaerobaculia bacterium | reverse complement strand
GATCTGCGCGATCTGCCCCTGACCCTCGAAGCCTACGGTGCGGATCGCTGGATCATGGCTCGCGAGCGGGTCGTGGATGGCGAGGTGGAAGGCGCGATCGAGCGGCTGCTCGCGCACCAGGCGGTGAGGTACCTCCATGTGCGGAACACCGAGGCGGGGTGCTATATCGCGCGGGTGGAGCGGAGCGGGAGAGCCTGACGCCACTTCAGCGCGCCCCGGCTCCGTGGTAGACTCTGAGTCGGGAAAACGCGATGCTGGATCACACGACAGAATTCTCTCGGACGGATATTGTCCTCGCGGCCTTGTCGCCGGCCGGAGGCATACCCCACACCCCGGTGCAGGTGCAAAAGCTCCTGTTCCTGGTGGATCGGAATCTCGCCTCGTTGATTGGAGGGCCGAAGTTCAATTTCGAGCCCTACCACTACGGCCCGTTCGACTTGGAGGTCTACTCGACGCTGGGAGAGCTGGCACGGCAAGGCTTGGTCGAGATCACGCAGAGTAGCAGCGGGAACTGGCGCGAATATCGCCTCACTCCGGAGGGGCAGTCCCGCGGGCGAGCCGTTCAGGTCCGTTTGGATCAGCGGGCCCAGAATTACCTGGAGACAGCCTCCAACTTCGTTCGCAGCCTTTCCTTCACGGATCTGGTCTCCGCGATCTACAAGGCCTTTCCTGAGATGCGGGCCCGCAGCGTCTTCCAAGGCTAACTTCAGTCCGTGACTTCGATCGTGGGGGTCCTCTGTCGGGACGGCGCCGCAAGAGACCTCCCCGAAATGCCGAGGCTCGATCCTTAGAATCCCATGCTCGCCTCCGTGGATTTTGAGCGGCTTAGAGTAGCTCTTTGAAGGACCTGAACTTCATCCGAAACCGTTTCGATTCGAGAGTGTTCTTGATCTCGTCCGCCTCCTCGACCGTCAGGAGGCCTCTGCGAATCGACAGTAGAAGCAGGCCTGGGGTATTGAGGATGCGCCCTGGACCGAGCCGTGTCTCGGCCTCCCTTCGGAAGGCCCGCTTCTCGTCGGATGCGACGAGCGCACCGCGGTGAACGGCGAGGGCGAGGCAGGCGGCCTCGCCCATCCCCAGGCTCCGCCTGAGCTCGACGAAGAGCGCAAGCTCGGCCACTTCGGAGAACGTCGCCTCACCGACATGGCCGAGGCGGAGAGATTCCTGCACCCGTTCCTGCTCGCTCACGACTTCGGCGAGAACCTCCACCGGCGCGCGAAAATCCAGGTCCGGAAAAGCGCCGAGGAGATTCAGACGCTCAACGAAAGCGAAGTTGAAAAGGATGTTCGCATCCACCAGGACGAGCCGCGGGGCCACCGAGGCTTACCCGAGGATCTCAGGGACGAGAGGCTCGTCTTCTTCCTCATCGAGCCCCGCGCCGGCAAGGATAGCTTCGAGGGTCTGGCGCCCGTAACCCACGAGGCCGCCGAGCTCGAAGAGCTTCGCTCGGGTGATCTTCTCGCGCCGGTGGGCTTCCATCGCGAGGCCCAGAAATCGAAGCCGGAAACCTTCCCTCGCGGTGGCATGGTCGGGCTGGGGAAGGCCGAGGAGATCCGCGATCTGCTTTCCCTGCCCGGCGGTCTCGCGGGCGAGCAGGTCGTCGCGCTCCGCCTGAGCGACCAGCCGCAGATTGAACAGGCGATAGATGGCAGCAGTGCGGCTCACTTGGAAGTGGTGGGCCAGAAGGACAACCTCATAGAGGCTCACTCCTCGCGCTCCAGGCTCCGGCCGGATTTCCGCGGAGAGGGCCTCCTTCTCGTCGAAGATCTCGAAGAGCTCCCGGGATACCGGACCACGGCCGAGATCGGCGAGCGCGGAACGGACGCCGTCCTCCGGCATCAGGAAGCCCGCCGCGAAGCTGTTGGCGCGCACCTCCGACAGGTCGTCGCGGCGGGTCGCCAGGCTGATGATGCCCCGTTGGCCACGGTCGAGCAGGACGTGGGCGTACTCGTGCAGCCATGAGAAGCGGCGCCTTAGCTGATGGTGCTGCCGGTTGACGATGATCGAAGGGCTGAGGCCCTGCTCCATCAGGGTCAGGCCGGAAACCTCGTCGGGCAGGTCCAGCATCGCGGTGCGGATCCCCTGCTCTTCGAGGAATTCCGCGGCCTCCCAGAGCGGACGGCCTCCGAGACCCAGGCGGCGGCGCTCTTCCGCGGCCACATGGATACCCTGCTCGATCGCCTGCCAGCGGTTGCGGGGCGGCTCGACGCCATAGGCGGGAGTTCCGATCTGAGAACGGTTCACGCCGAGGAGGCCTTCGAGTGCAGCCAGCTCTCGCGCCAGGGCAAGGCCGTCGCGAAAGGCCTCCATCGCCTCCTCGCCGATCTCTTTGGAGGCAGTCCGGAAGAGGGCGAGCACGGTCTGGCTCGGATCGAACTCCTCCGCCAGGAAATCCCGAACGTCCCGGCCGTACAGCCGCGCGAGCTTCGCCAGCTCAAGGCCGGTCACCGTACGATTTCCCAACTCGATCTGCGCGACCGAGGGACGGGAGAGCTCGAGATGCCGCGCCACGTCCTCCTGCCGGAGGCCTGCGGCTTCCCGGGCTTCCCGCAGGCGGTTAGCGAGATCGACTTGGGTTGGAACTGGATCGCTCATCGCCTCAATGTTAGCATTGAGGACGCACGGCGGCAAGAGGGCGTTATTTGTGTTCGATTTTAACTTCTATCCCCAGCGGCTCCTCCTCCCGCCACGCCGCCTCGCCGTCCGCGTAGTGCTCGCGTTTCCAGATCGGGATCTCCGCCTTGAGCCGCTCCAGGGCGGTGCGGCTGGCGTCGTAGGCGGCGGCGCGGTGGGGGGAGCTGACGGCGATCGCGACGCTCGGCTCTCCCACGGGGACGTCGCCGAGACGGTGAACGATCGCCGCCCGGAGATCCTGGTAGGCGGCTTCGAGGTCGGCGGCGATCTGGCGGAGGCCCTCCTGGGCCATCGGGCGGTAGGCGCTGTAAGTGAGCTTCGCGACGGAGCGGCCGGCGTGGTGGTTGCGCACGGTGCCGAGGAAGAGCACCACCGCTCCCCGGCTCGGACCCGCGACGGCGGCGGTGACCTTCTGGATATCGATGGGAGCGTCCGTGAGCTCCGCGAGGGGCTCGCCCGCGCCTCCCGAGACCGGCGGCAGCAGGGCCACCTCGGCTCCCTCCTCCAGCGGCGTGTCGGGCTTCACGATCCGGCCGTTCAGAGCGACCGCCAAGCGCGGCCAGAGCGGGATCATCGCGGGGTGATCGCGATCGAGGTGAGCGCGCAGGTCGGAGATCCGGCTGCCGGCGGGCATCTCGATCTCGGACTCGGTGGCGCCCAGGGCGTCCCCGGCGCTGGCGAAGGCGAGCAGGCGGATCTTCATTGGCTCGAGACGAGTGGGTAGCGTTCCGGCTGGTCGATGGATTCCACTGCCAAGTCGACGTCGAGGTCCGGCCAGTACAAATGGTGAGCCTGCGGCCACTCCACGTTGAGGATTGCGGAGACCGGGGCATCCTTGAACCAGGGGAAGTCGCCGAAGGACAGGAACAGCTCGCGATCCGCCAGCAATAGCCAGAAGCCGTGTTGCGAGATGTGGGTTACCTCAATGTCCGAAGTGCCGTTCCCAAGCGCCTGCGATTTCATCTTTGTCATGCTAGCAGCCAAGCCTGCCCGCGAGGAGTCTTCTGAGCAAGACGGCGAAGGGCGGCCTCGCGGCCGCCCGGTCTCAAGGCAGGGCCGATCCCGAGGATCAGCTCTTGTTCGCGGGCTCCGGCTCGGGAGTGCGGGTGTCGGCGCTCACGGAGTCGACCCAGCGATCGAACTGGTTGGAGGCGTGGTCCTTCTCCCAGCCATAGCGCTCCTGCAGCGAGCCGACCAGCTTGTCCTTGTTCCCGTCGGCGCGGTCGAGATCGTCGTCGGTGAGCTTTCCCCACATGCGCTTGGCTTCGCCCTTGAGCTGCTTCCAGCGTCCTTCGAGGATGTGTCCCGTGGTGGCCATGAGGGCTCCTTTCGATCGTTTGGGGCGGCGGCCGGGCTTTTCTCGGCCGCCGGTTCGATCAGGTCAAGAGCAAGGATCATGCCGTACCGCGGCGTATAATCCCCCCGCCTTAGGACTTCCGGGGAGGATGCGTTGACGATTCTGGAGAGCAAGGTGTCTCGCGGGGAAGCGTTCGAGCGGCAGGCCGAGCACTGGCGGCGGAAGGTGGAGGAGGTGCGCGAGCAGGAGCACCGCATCCGCCTCGGCGGCGGCCTGAAGGCGCAGGACAAGCAGCGCGCGCAGGGCAAGATGACGGCGCGCGAGCGCGTCGAGGCGCTGTGCGATCCGGGATCGCCCTTCCTGGAGCTGGGCCTCTGGGTGGCGGAAGGATTCTACGAGGAGTACGGCGGCGCGCCGGCGGCCGGGGTGGTGATCGGCATCGGCCGGATCCACGGCCGCGAGGTGGTGGTGGTCTCCAACGACGCCACGGTGAAGGCGGGCGCCTGGTTCCCGCTGACCGCCAAGAAGGTGCTGCGGGCGCAGGAGATCGCGCTGGAGAACCGCCTGCCGATCGTCTACCTGGTCGACTCAGCCGGCGTCTTCCTGCCGCTCCAGGACGAGATCTTCCCCGATCGCGAGCACTTCGGGCGCGCGTTCTTCAACAACGCCCGCCTCTCGGCCGAGGGGATCTTCCAGATGGCGGCCATCATGGGCTCGTGCGTAGCCGGCGGCGCCTACCTGCCGATCATGAGCGACGAGTCGCACATCGTGGAGGGGACCGGCTCGATCTTCCTCGCCGGCGCCCATCTGGTGCAGGCGGCGATCGGCGAGCGGATCGACAACGAGGAGCTGGGCGGCGCGCTG
>DASWQX010000857.1:0-5458 GCA_036403495.1 Thermoanaerobaculia bacterium | reverse complement strand
CTTCTCGTTCTCGCGCGCGTAGAGGCTCAGGAAGCTCTGGGCGAGGAGGGGAATGTCCTCTACCCGCTTGCGTAGCGGCGGCAGGGCGACGTTGATGACGTTAAGGCGGTAGTAGAGGTCCTTGTGGAACAGCTCCTGCTGGACCGAGGCCTCGAGCTCGGCGTTGGTCGCGGCGATGATCCGCACGTCGGCCTTGATCGTCTCGACCCCGCCCAGGCGCATGAACTCCTTCTCCTGGATCACCCGCAGCAGCTTCGACTGGGTGTCGAGCGGGATGTTGCCGATCTCGTCGAAGAAGATCGAGCCGCCGGAGGCGATCTCGAAGAGCCCCTTCTTGTTGGCGATGGCGCCGGTGAAGGCGCCGCGGATGTGGCCGAAGAGGTTGCTCTCCAGCAGGTCGGCCGGCATCGACCCCGAGTTGACGGTGACGAAGGGGCCTTCGGCGCGCCGCGAGTGGTGGTGGATCGCCTTGGCGACCAGCTCCTTGCCGGTGCCGCTCTCGCCGAGGATCAGGATGTTGCTCTTCGCCGGCGCCGCGAGCTGGATCAGGTCGTAGACCTGCTGCATCGGCTTGCTCTTGCCGAGAATGTTGTCGAAGGCGAAACGCAGCCGGAGCTGCTCGCGCAGCGAGCGGTTCTCCGAGGTCAGCCGGCGCTGCTCCAGACCCTTGCGGATGGTGAGCAGCACCTCCTCGTTCTTGAACGGCTTGGGGATGTAGTGGAAGGCCCCCTCGCGCATCGCCTCGATGGCGCTCTCGATCGAGGAGAAGGCGGTGATCACCACCACCACCTGGTCCGGATCGCGCTGGCGGACCTGGCGCAGCACCTCCATGCCGTGCATGCCGGGGAGCATCAGGTCGAGGAGGACGAGGTCGACCTCCTCGCGCTCCAGGACCGCCATCCCCTCCTCGCCGGTCGAGGCGACGAGCGGCGTGTGCCCCTCCTTGCGGATGAGCACGGTCAGGATGTCCTGCAGAACCTCTTCGTCGTCGATGATGAGGATGTTCATGCCGTCATGTCGGGACTCGCCCCACCCGCGGGAAGCGCCGCTGCCGGCCCTTGCGGCAGCGCCGCGATCGGCAGATAGCGGGGGAGCTCGACGATGAAACAGGCGCCCTCCCCGGGCCGGCTCACCACCCGCAGATCGCCGCCGTGCCGGCGCACGATGTCGTAGCTGATCGAGAGCCCCAGCCCGGTCCCGCCCCGGTTGAGCTTCGTCGAGTAGAACGGTTGGAAGATCATCTCCAGCTTCTCGGGCTGGATGCCCGGTCCGCTGTCCGTGACTTTCAGGACGGCCAGCGAGCCGGCCGCCTCCAGGTTGACCGCGAGGCGTCCGCCGGTCTCGCTCATCGCGTCGACCGCGTTGAGGATCAGGTTGGTCAGCACCTGCTGCAGCTCGCCGTCGCAGCCCATTACCTGGACCGGCTCCGCCGGCGGTGTCCAGAGGACCTCGATGCGCCGCTTGGCGGTCCGGTCGGCCAGCAGCTCGAGGCTCTCGCCGACCAGGGGCGCCAGCGCCACCGGCTTCGGCTCGGTGTCGCGCTTGCGGGCGAACTCCAGGAGGTTGTTGACGATCCGCGAGGCGCGGAAGGTCTGGCGCTCCACCTTCTTGAGGATCTCGTAGTGGGGGTCCGAGGGCTCGGTGTCCTCGAGCAGCATCTGGGCATAGCTGGAGATGCCGGTGATCGGCGTGTTCACCTCGTGCGCGACGCCGGCCGCCAGCATGCCGAGGGCCGCCAGGCGGTCCTTCTCGCGCATCGCGTTCTCCATCGCCACGCGCTCGGAGACGTCGTGGATGACCAGCACGTAGAGCCCCTGCCGCCAGCCGCGGTCGAAGGCGGCGAGCGAGAGCTGGAGATGGCGCTCGGCGCCCCCCGCGTCGCACCAGCTCACCTCGATCGGACCCTCGCCGGGCGCCGGCAGCGGCTGCACCGGCAGCGCCGCCTCCAGCCCGCGGCCGATCAGCTCGGCGCGCTCGCGCCCGGCGAGTCGGGCGAAAGCGGCGTTGACCGACATCAGCCGGCGCTCGCCGTCGAGCACCGCGATGCCGGCGGGCGACGACTCGAAGATCCCTTCCGTGTAACGCTGGAGCTGCTGCACCTCTTCGAGCCGCACCTGGAGCTGGCCGACGAGCTGGGCGTTCTCGATCGCCAGCGCCGCTTGGTCGAGCAGGTGGCGGATCAGCTCCGAGTCCTCGCTGTTGAGCGGCGCGTGGTCCGCCTTGAAGCCGGTCAGCACGATGCCGATGCCGCGGCCGCGTACGCTCAAGGGGAAGGCGTAGCGGTACCCGGCCACGAAGAGGCGGGTGGAGAGCGACAGCGGCGCGCCCGGCAGGGTGACCCCCGACAGCGGCAGCAGGTCGCGCTCCCAGAGCTCGGGGCCGAGCACGTCGAAGGGGAGCCGGTCCGGCAGCTCCGCCTCGGGGCGCACGGCGACCAGCGAGTCCCCTTGCGCCAGGAAGAGGTTCACCCGCTCCAGCGCGACCCCCTCTTCGATGCCGTCGAGGAGGGCCACGCAGAGCCGGCCGAGGTCGCGCTCGTGGAGCAGCTCGCGGCCAAACCCGGAGAGGGCGCGGCGCTTGCCGAAGGTGTCGCGGTAGTGGAACCGCTCGAGCACCGAGGAGATCGCCGACCGGGCCGGCACCAGCAGGCTGGCGAGGCCAAGGCCGCTGATGAAGGTCAACAGGTTGCGGGCCAGCGCCAGCTCCTCGGAGATGCCGCGGTTGACCGCCAGGTTGATCACCGAGAAGCCGATGATGCCGAGCAGCAGCGTCAGCGTCCACGAGATCGTGTCGCGGACGATCACCTCGATGTCCCAGAGCTTGTAGCGCAGGATCGCATAGGCGAAGGTCAGCGGCACCAAGCCGAGCGGCACCACGGCCAGCGATTCGACGAGCATCGGGACGTGGGCGTGGAGCAGGTACGGCACGAAGTAGACCAGCAGGAACGGCAGGTAGCCGCCGCCGACGCCGTAGGCGATCCACTGGAGCTGTCGGTGCTGCTCCCAGCCGGCGCCCCGGCGGAAGCGCCGGAAGAGGATGGCGACGGCGGCGAACGCCAGCAGGCCCATGTGGACCATCCCGATCTGGTCGAGCGCGTGGACCCGCGCCTCGCTGACCCCGCCGAAGATCCACCGTCCCCCCGCGAACATCAGGTCGAGCTGCAAGGCCAGCAGCGCCGCCGCGGGGAGGTAGAGGAACGGCAGCCAGCGCCGGAAGCGCTCGGCGCCGGGGAGGGGAGACGGGAAGACCAGGAACAGGTGGACCGTCAGCGCCGGCAGCAGGATGTAGGCGACGGTGTCGAACAGGGTGGTGGCGATGAAGGCCAGGTCGACCGGCGGCGTCGGGCTGAGCAGGTAGAGCGTCGCCGAGGTCAGGCACCAGAGAGAGAACAGGAAGCTCTGCCGGCCGCCGTGGCGCACCAGCGTGAACAGGCCGATGCCGAGATAGCCGGCGCCGATCAGGGCGAGGATCAGGAACGCGAAGTCGAAGGTGACCGCCGGCCGCAGGTAGCGGACCTGCAGGGACTGATCGCCGCGCTGGACCAGCAGCTCGCTCTCGGGGCGCTCCTTGAGGCGCTCGGCGAGCTGGGTCCGCGTCGCGACCTCACCGGCGTTGACCAGGAGGATCTGGTCCCCGGGCCGCAAGGCGGACCGGACGTCGGCCACTCCGGTTACCGCGAACCCGCCCGCGCGCGCCACGGCCTCGAAGCCGAGCGGCTGGAAGGACTGCACCTTCCGATACACGCTCGATCCGCCAAGGCCGACCGCCAGCAGGGCCAGTGAGAGGCAGATCGCCAGCCGAATGAAACGCAACCGGTTCATGACACGACGGAGAAGATAGAGACTGCCCTCCAGTTCCAGAACCCGAAGAAGCACTTTCTATGCCACGGGAACGGCAATTTGAACCGCCCGTAACTATCGATTTTGCCATGCTTTTAGGGGTTTCGCTCCAGAAAAACGGATGTCGTCCGGATTTTTGGATTCAAGCCGTTGGGGAAAATGAAGGAGCCCCTCATCACCCCGGCCCTCTTCTCCCAGCCCTCCCCCGCCCCTGCCGGGGAGAAGAGGGAGTGGTTAGTTCTGGTTAGTCAAAAAGAACTGACCTGGAAACTGGATCCCTTGTCTGGCTCCCTCTCTCCCCGGAAGGGTGGGTGGAGGGATGGGAGAGAGGGTTGGGGAGTGAGGGGCCCGCCCCGAAGGGGCGCGACCTGGCGGCCGAAGGAGGGCGGAGCCTAGAACTTGACCGCGATCCCGCCGAGGATCCGCCGGCGGATCGTGTCGGAGGCGACGCGGGTGGTGGGATCGACTCCGCGGCTGAGCTCCATGTTGAGCTGCACGGCCCAGTCGGAGGCGAGGTTGAGCAGGACGTTCAGGTTCTGGTTGACGATGAGCTGAAGCCGCTCGAAATCGGTCTGCGTCGAGGACTGCCCGGGGAAGCCGGCGGGATCGAGCTGCTGCTGGAGATGGTGGAAGGCCACGAAGATCCCCGTCGAGGTGCCGAGGAACTTGGTGTCCAGCGAGGTCACCATGTAGCGCACCTGATTCTTGTAGGGGAGACCGTCGGAGCCGAGGAACTGGCCGCCGCCGCCCGAAGCGATGCTGGAGTCGAGCTTGGCCACGATGCTGGGCGAGACCTTGTGCTGGAAGCCGACCCGGAGCTCCGGCAGCTTGTCGCCGCGCACCAGGAATAGGCTCTCCTCGCTGTCGAAGAAGTCCTCGCTGAAGAAGAGCCGCAGGGTGTCGCCGACCTTGCGCTGGACGGCGCCGAAGGTCAGCGAGTCGTCCGTCCCCACCTTGCGCGTCAGGTTCGCCTGGTAGCAGGACTCGCTCCCCTGCTCGCAGAGGTCGCGCTGCTCGAAGAGGGTGGGGAGGAAGTCGGGAGCCGCCGGCTGGTCGCGATAAATGCGATGGGCGGCGGTGGTCTCGAGCTGCCAGTCGGGATTGACCTGGAAGACCAGGCCCCCCTGGGGCGTCAGAGACAGGCTGCCGTCCGACAGCGTGCTGTAGAGGCCATATTCCACCAGCACGGCGGGCTGGATGCGCAGGCCGCCGCGGCTAAACATGTCGATGCTGGAGAGCGCCTGCCAGTCGCCCGTCTTGCCGTTGCTGGCATTGCTGCCGCCGACCGGCCGCTCGCCGTCGCCGAGGCCGAACTGGCGCTCGCGGTAGCGCAGGCCCGCCTGCAGCGAGTTGCTGTCGCTGAACGTCTGGGTGTACGCGGCCTCGATGTTCCAGCTCCGCGAGGCGTCCGGAATGTCCAGCGGCGCGATGGCGGCCTGCCGGTTGAAGTTGTTCTCGGCCGTATAGCGGGCGGCGACCTCGGCGTGGCCCCCCTCGCCCACGGTCTGCGACCAATTCGCCCCATAACGCTGGACGTCGACGGGCATGTCGCGACCCGAATCGCCGCGGGTGATCAGCCGGTTGTTGTACGACTGGATGCTCAACCGGCTGTTGGGACC
>DASWQX010000856.1:0-6312 GCA_036403495.1 Thermoanaerobaculia bacterium | reverse complement strand
CGGAGCGGCGCGCGCGGCCGAGACGGCGGCACGGATCGCGCCCACCCCGAAGGCGGCCTTCAAGGCCCTCGCGCCCTGGTTCCTCCTCTGCGCCTTCGTGTTCCTCTGGGGCTACCAGCCCTCCAAGGAATTCCTGAACGGCGGCGTCGAGGGGCACGAGAACTTCCTCCATGGGATCTCGGTGGTCAACGTCCCCGTCCCTGGGCTCGACAAGGCGGTGGTGCGGACGCCGCCTGTGGTCAAGAAGCCGACGCCCGAGGCCGCGGTCTTCACCTTGAACTGGCTCTCCGCCACCGGCACGAGCCTCCTGCTGACCGGGCTGCTGAGCGGCCTCCTGCTCGGTTTCTCGCTCGGCGAGCTGGCGAGGATCCTGGGCGGGACGCTCTGGCGGGTGAAGTGGTCGCTGCTGACCATCGCCGCCATGATGGCCCTGGGGTTCACCACCCGCTATGCCGGCCTGGACGCGACCATGGGGCTCGCCTTCGCGTCGACCGGCGCGCTCTTCCCCTTCTTCTCGCCGCTCCTCGGCTGGCTCGGCGTGGCGCTCACCGGCAGCGACACCTCGTCGAACGTCCTCTTCGGCGGGCTCCAGCGAGTCAGCGCCGAACGGCTGGGATTGAGCCCCATCCTCGCCTGCGCGGCCAACAGCAGCGGCGGCGTCATGGGGAAGATGATCGACGCCCAGAGCATCGTCGTGGCCGGAGTGGCCACCGGCCAGGAGGGGAACGAGGGGGAGATCCTGCGCTACGTCTTCTGGCACAGCATCGCGCTGGCCTCCCTGGTCGGCGTCCTCGTCCTCCTCCAGGCCTATGTCTTCCCGGGAATGATCCCGTAGAGCGGCGAGCCCTCCTACTCTCCCGGCTCGGCGTGCGGGATCGACCGCAGGTACTCGTAGATCGCCCGGATGTCGTTGTCGGTCATGCTCTGATAGGTCGGCCAGGGCATCACCTGCAGGAGACGGCCGTGCTCGGCGGGGTCGGGGTCGTGGCCGGTGCGGAGGACGTTCTTGAAGCCGGCGAGGGTCAGCCCGGCGGGGAGGCCGGCCGCGTCCGGCGTGATGTTCGGCGAGGTGAAGGGGCCGAACTGCTGGCCGCCGGCCAAGTAGTGCGCGGTGTTGACCTGCTTGGGCTGGCCCAGGAACGGGTCGTGCCCCGCCGCGTAGGACGGGTTGGTGTGGCAATCGTTGCAGCCGCCCACCGCGTTGACCATGTAGCTCCCCAGGCCGACCAAGTCGCGGTCGCGGTTGCGCAGGGTCAGGTGGACCGGCGCGATCTGGAAGCCGCGCACGATGCGATCCCCCTCGGGGTCTCCCGAGGACGCGTTCCGGTCCTGTGCCCAGCCGAGCAAACCGAGGGCCAGACCCGCCAGCAGAAACGGTGTGATGAGCTTTTTCGTCCGCATGTTTTTTCCCTCCTGAAAGGCGCTCAGTTTATCGCCAATCCGGCGTTTCGGAAGCCCCCCAGCGGGTATCATAGGCGGCGCGGACAGGAGGGGTGGGCGATGCTGTTCCTGACATCGATCATGGACCGGCCCGTCGAGGGTAAGAGCGGCGAGCGGATCGGCCAGATCTCGGATCTGATCGTCCGCATCGGCGACGACCGCTACCCGCCGATCTCCGGCCTCGTGGTCCGCGACGGCCGGCGCAGCTTCTTCGTCGCCGCCCACCTCCTCCAGGCGCTCAACGGCACCGCCCGGCTCACCTCCTCCACCGTCGACCTGCAGCCGTTCGCCCGCCGCGCCGGCGAGGTCCTGCTCCGCCGCGACGTGCTCGACCACCAGCTCATCGACATCACCGGCCGGCGGATCGTCCGCGTCAACGACGTCCAGCTCACCCGCATCGAGGGGGCCTACCGCGTGGTCGGGGTGGACATCAGCGCCCGCGCCCTGCTCCGCCGGCTGGGGCCGCGGTCGCTGCAGGGGCGCATCGTCGGCCGCCAGATCATCGACTGGTCGGACGTCCAATACCTCGCCAGCGCTGCCCCCGTGCAGCTCAAGGTCTCCTACGACCGCCTGGCCGACCTCAACCCGGTGGACCTGGCGCGCATCGTCGACGCCCTCTCCTTCCGCGAGAGCGCCGAGATCGTCGCCGCCCTCGACGAGGAGACCGCCGCCGAGACGCTCGAGGAGGTCAGCGACGAGCGCGTCGCCGACCTGCTGGAGGGGATGGACCAGGAGCGCGCCGCCGACATCCTGGAGGAGATGACCCCCGCCGCCGCCGCCGACGCCCTGGAGGACCTCGACGACGAGGTCGCCGAGCAGCTCCTCGCCCGCATGGAGCCGGAGGAGGCGGCCGACGTCCAGGTCCACCTCGAATACGACGAGGACAGCGTCGGCCGCATCATGACGCGCGACCTCGTGCGGGTCGCGGCGGACGCCACGGTGGGCGATGCCCTGCGGACGATCCGCTCGCTGGAGGAGGTTCCCGATCCCCTGCTCGCCGTCTACGTCATGGCCGCCGATGATCCCGACGTCCTGCTCGGCCTGGTGCGGCTGCGCATGCTGATCCTGTCCGATCCCGCGACCCCGCTCGCCGACGTGCTGGACGAGGAGGCGCCGACGGTCTCTCCCGACGATCCCGCCGAGAGCGCCGCCCGCGTCCTCGCCGAGTACAACCTCCTCGCCGTGCCGGTGCTGGGCGATCACCGCCGCCTGCTCGGCATCGTCACCGTCGACGACGCCCTCGCCGTGCTCCTCCCCGAGATCTGGCAGCGCCGGGGACGGGCCTACTCTTGACGGTCCGCAAGCGCTTCTGGCCCTACCTGGCCGCCCTCGGGCCCGGCCTGCTGGCGGCGAGCGCCGGCAACGACGCCGGCGGCATCGCCACCTACGCCTCGGCGGGCGCCTCCTACGGCTACGGCCTGCTCTGGGCGCTGGTGCTGGTCTCGATCTTCGTCGGCGTGGTACAGGAGATGAGCGCCCGGCTGGGAGCGGTCACCGGCAAGGGCTTTTCGGACCTGGTGCGCGAGAGCTTCTCCCTGCGCCAGACGGCGCTGATCCTGCTGACGCTGCTGATCGCCAACACCGGCATCATCGTCTCCGAGTTCATCGGCGTCGCCGCCGCCTCCGAGCTGTTCGGGGTCAGCCGCTACATCGCCGTTCCCATCGCTGCCGTCTTCGTCTGGCTGCTGGTGACCCGCGGCTCCTACGGCTGGGTGGAACGGGTCTTCCTGGTGCTCAGCCTCGCGTTCCTGGCCTATATCGGCGCCGCCTTCCTGGCGCGGCCGGACTGGAGCGCGGCGCTGGAGGGGACGATCCACCCCCATCTGCAGTTCGATCCGGTCTACCTCAACCTGCTGATCGCGCTGATCGGCACCACGATCTCCCCGTACATGCAGCTCTACGCCCAGTCCTCCGTGGTCGAGAAGGGGGGGACCGTGGAGGACTACCGCTACACCCGCTTCGACGTCATCCTCGGCACCCTCTTCTCGGGGGTGGTGGCGGTGTTCATCCTGATCGCCACGGCGGCGACCCTCCACGCCCACGGCGTCACCGTCAATATCCAGACGGCGGCCGACGCCGCGCGCGCCCTGGAGCCGATCGCCGGGCGCTACGCGGAGGCGCTCTTCGCCGCCGGCCTTCTGGGGGCATCGCTGCTCGCGGCCGGGGTGCTGCCGCTCTCCACCACCTACATGTTGAGCGAGGCGCTGGGCTTCGAGCGCGGCGTCTCGCGCTCGTGGTCCGAGGCGCCGATCTTCATGGGCATCCTCACCGGCCTGATCTTCCTCGGCGCGGTCGTCGCCCTGATCCCCGGCCTGCCGCTGTTCCAGGTGCTGATCGGGGTCTACGTGCTCAACGGCCTGCTCCTCCCCGTCGAGCTGTTCGCCATCCTGCGCCTGATCAACGACCCCGAGCTGATGGGCGAGCACGTCAACGGCCCGATCTACAACGCCCTCGCCTGGGGGATCGCCATCGTGGTCAGCCTGCTGTCGCTGGCGTTTTTCGGGATGACGGTGGTGGGGTGGGTGAAGTGAGAGAACACGGACGAACACAGACGTACACGGACTGGCAAGGACAGGATAGTCCTTAGTGTCCGTGTTCGTCTGTGCCGGTCCGTGTCTGTCCGTCTCGTCCGTGTTCCCCCGCCTCACCCCTCCCGCGCCAGCAGCAACTGTTCCGCCGGCGAGAAGATCCGCCCGCGGATGAGCATCGTGCCGACCAGCGAGGTCAGGCCGGAGGAGGCGAAGATCATCGCCAGCACCACGAACTGGTAGATCGCGGCGTAGACCGGGTTGGCGTGGGAGAGCAGCATCCCCGCCATCAGGCCGGGAATCCAGACGATGCCGAGGGAGCGCAGGGAGTCGATGGCGGGGATCAGGCTAGCCTCGAAGGAGGCCTGGACATAGGGGCCGACGCTGTTCCTCGCTTCCGCCCCCAGAGCCAGGGCGGTCTCGACCTCGCCGATGTGCGCCAGCACGTCCGACCGGAAGCGGTTCAGCGCCAGGCCGTTGGTGTTCATCGCGTTGGCGATCAGCATGCTCCCCACCGGCACCAGGGTGGTGATGGCGGTGTCGATGACGCCGAGGGTGGTCATCAGCGCTATCACCGAGCCGGCCCCTGCCGCGATCGCCCAGGTGGAGACGGCGAAGGCGCCCGGCAGACCCTTCGCCCGCCGGGCCGAGGTGGCGCCGGCCGCGACGATCATGCCGGCCAGCAGGAAGCCGCTCGTCCACCACGGGCCTTGCAGCAGCAGGACCAGGATGGAGCCGACGGCGACGATCTGGACCAGCCCGCGGACCATGGCGACCGCGGCCTCGCTCTCGAGATGGATGCCGCGCCGTCGCGCCAGCAGGACGACGATCCCGGCGGCCAGGGCCGCCGCCAGCGCCTGCGCGAGGCCGAGTTGGAGCTGGGTGTGGAAAAGAGCCTTAAGCATGCAACACCTCGGTGATCGATCCGGCGCGCACCACGCGGCCGTTCTGGAGCGCCAGCGCGCGGTCGGCCAGGCGCGCGGCCTGCTCCATGTCGTGGGTGACCATCACGCAGCCGAGCCCCTGCTCGCGCACGATGGCGCGGACCAGAGCCTCGACCTCCCGCTTCGAAGCGTCGTCGAGCGCCGAGGTCGGCTCGTCGAGCAGCAGCACCAGCGGGCCGTTGGCTAGGGTGCGGGCCACCGAGACGCGCTGCATCTCGCCGCCCGAGAGCTTCGCCACGCCACGCTCGGCGTAGCCTTCCAGCCCCACCCGAGCGAGGAGGTCCGCGACGGCGGCGTCCGGCAGGCGCTCGCCCCGCTGGGCCGGGCCGAAGCGGAGGTTGTCCGTCACCGTGCCCGGAAAGAGGAAGGGGCGCTGGGTGACCATGCCGACCTTGCGGCGGAGCTCCCGCGGCTCCAGCGTCCGGTAGTCGGTCCCCTGGAGATAGACGGTGCCGTGGGAGGGCTCGTCCAGCCGGTTCAGGAGGCGGAGGAGCGAGCTCTTGCCGGCGCCGCTGGGGCCGACCAGGGCCAGCACCTCGCCCGGGCGCACCTCGAAGCTCGCGTCCTCCACCAGCACCTTGCCGCTCACCGCGCGGCCGAGGCTCTCGGCGCGCAGGATGGCCTCCGGGGGGCTCAGCGCGCCGCCGCCGCGGCGGTGTGCCGCTGCTCGCCGATCCAGCGGTCGACGTTCTCCTCCAGCACGTTGAGCGGCACCGAGCCGCTCCCCAGCACGACGTCGTGGAAGGCGCGGACGTCGAAGCCGGTCCCCAGCTCGGTTTCGGCCTTGTGGCGCAGCTCCTTGATCTTCAGCTCGCCGAGCTTGTAGGAGAGCGCCTGGGCCGGCCAGGAGATGTAGCGGTCGACCTCGGTCTCCACCTCGTGGAGCGGCAGCGCGGTGCGGCTCGCCAAGTAGTCGATCGCCTGCTGCCGCGTCCAGCCCATCGAATGGACCCCGGTGTCCACCACCAGGCGGCAGGCGCGCCACATCTCGTAGGTGAGGCGGCCGAAGTTGCTGTAGGGATCGTCGTAGATCCCCATCTCCAGCCCCAGCCACTCGGAGTAGAGCCCCCAACCCTCGCCGAAGGCGGAGATGTAGGAGAAGCGGCGGAAGTTCGGCAGGTCCTTGAGCTCGCGGCTGAGGGAGATCTGCAGGTGATGCCCCGGCACGGCCTCGTGGAGGGTCAGGGCGTTGAGATTGTAGAAGGGGCGGCTGGTCAACTGGTAGGTGTTGACCCAGTAGATCCCCGGCTGCGTGCTCCCCTGCGGCGACTCGACGTAGCGGCCGGAGGTGTACTTGGGGGCGATGTCGTCCGGCACCGGCTTGACGGTATACGGCAGGCGCGGCAGCCGCCCGAACTCGGAGGGGAGCTTGCCGTCGATCTTCTTGGCGATGAACGAGG
>DASWQX010000855.1:0-2548 GCA_036403495.1 Thermoanaerobaculia bacterium | reverse complement strand
GTCCTCGACCTGCGCTACTTCCGCCATCTCTCGGAAGGGGTGGACATGACCTGGGAGGACGGCTCGCCGGAGCTGGGGCTGGTCTACACTCCGGCGCTCGCCGGGTTGCTCGGGGCCCCGCGCCGGCCGGATGAGGAGCTGACGCAGCGCCACATGGATCTCGCCGCCTCGCTCCAGAAGGTCTACGAGGACCGCTTCTTCGCCCTGGTGAGGGCCCTCCAGCGCCACACCGGCCTCAAGCGGTTGGCCCTCGCCGGCGGCTGCGCCATGAACTCGCTCGCCAACGGCCGGCTTTTCGACCGCACGGACGTCGAGGAGGTCTTCATCCAGTCCGCCGCCGGCGACGCCGGCACGGCGCTGGGCGCGGCCCTCCACGTCCACCACGCCGTCCTGGGAAGGCCGCGCAACGGCTTCGTCATGGAGCACTCCTACTGGGGGCCCGCCTACGGCGAGGCGGCGGTCCGGCAGGCGATCGCCGCCGCCCTCCCCGGCTCCGCGGGGGGCGACGGCACCTGGGGGGAGATCATCATCGAGACCATTCGCGACGAGGAGCTCCTGGCCGACCGGACCGCCGCGGCGATCGCCGCCGGCGAGGTGGTCGGCTGGTACCAGGGGCGCTCCGAATGGGGCCCCCGCGCCCTCGGCAACCGCTCGATCCTGGCCGACCCACGGCGGGGGGACATGAAGGACGTCCTCAACCTCAAGATCAAGCGCCGGGAGTCGTTCCGCCCCTTCGCCCCCTCGATCCTGGAGGAGCGGACGGGCGAGTGGTTCACCCTCGACTACCCCGACCCGTTCATGATCAAGGTCTACCCCATCCGGCCGGAGAAGCGCCCCCTGGTGCCGGCGGTCACTCACGTCGACGGCACCGGCCGGCTGCAGACGGTGGCGCGGCGGGCCAACCCCCGCTACTGGGCGCTGATCGCCGCTTTCGAGCGCCGGACGGGAGTACCGATGGTGCTCAACACCTCGTTCAACGAGAACGAGCCGATCGTCAACACGCCGGCGGAGGCGCTCGACTGCTTCCTGCGCACCCGCATGGACCGGCTGGTGCTCGGCGACGTGGTGCTGACGCGAGCATGAGGATTCTCGTCGTGAGCCATCCGCCGCTCACCGCCGAGCTCGGGGCGGCGCAGATCGCGCTGGCGCTCGCCGCGGCTCTGCGCGAGCGTGGGCACGACGCGCTCGCCTGGTCGCCGGAGCCCCTGCCGCCGGACACGCGCTGGTGGAACCTCCAGCAACGCCAGACCGAGGGGATCGAGCGCTTCGCGGCGGCCGAGGGGCCGTTCGACATCATCGACACCCCGGCGATCTCCGCCAGCCGCAAGTTGGCGCGTCATGGGAAGCTGGTCGTGCGCAGCATCCAGCCGGAGCTCCTCTATCTGTGGCAGGACGTGCGGAGCGACCTGGCACGAAGGTGGGTCCCCTCGCCCCGGTCGGCCGTCCAGGCCGCGATGGCCCCCCGGCGAGCCGGCGCCATCCTCGCCGGCTGGAGCCGGGCCCGCCTGATCCTCTGCATGGGCTCTATCGAGCTCGCCTGGATGCTCCGGCACTTCCCCCGCTGGCGGTCCAAGCTCGGTTCTTACGTCTGTGCCCCGTCACCCGGCGAGAGGTCCGCCCTGCTGGCGGTCCGTCGCAGCCGTCCGGCGGCGCCGCCGGATCGCCAGGGGATCCGGTTCCTCTGGATCGGCCGCTGGGCCGCGCACAAGGGGACGCGCCGGCTGGCACGCTGGATCGCGGAGCGCGCCGCCACCGTCTCCCGCGACACGTTCACCCTCGCCGGGTGCGGCCGCGCCGCGGAGCGGGACCTGCCGCCGGAATGGCTTCGCTCGGGCCGCGTCCGCATCGTGCCGTCCTTTCCGCGTTCAGGGCTCCCCGCCCTCCTGGCCGAACATGACGCCGGGGTTTTCACCAGCACTGTCGAGGGCTGGGGGCTCAGCCTGAACGAAATGCTGGAAGCGGGCCTGCCGGTGTTCGCCACCGAGGCCGGCGCCGTGCCCGACCTTCGCCCTTTCTTTCCCCGCTCCCTGCTCTCCTTCCCACCACCGGCGTCCATCGAGCCGTGGCCGGATCGCGAGGATCTGGAGGCCGGCGGCTACCTCGCGCGCTTCGACTGGGCCGCCGTAGCAAGTTCCTATGAAGAGGCGGTGCTCGCATCATGAAGCTTCTCCTGGGCCGTCTGTGGGCCTTCCTGTGGCGCTTCCACACACTCCCCCTGGCCGACCGGCTATTCGCCGGCCTTCAGGCGCCCTGCGTGCTGGAGCGCTCCCTCTTCGGGCTGCGGCTCCGCGTCGACGTCGCCCGCGCCAACCCCCAGCGGCTTCTCTACCTGGAAGGAGAGCGGTTCATACCGGAGAGGGAGGTCGTCCGCCGGTTGCTGCGGCCCGGCATGCGAGCGGTCGACGTGGGAGCGAACATCGGCTACTACATGCTGCTGATCGAGAGTGCCGTGGGTCCCGGCGGCGCGGTGGCCTGCTTCGAGCCCGAGCCCGAAAACCTGCGCGAGCTGAAGCGGAACGTCGAGGTGAACCGGCTGCGCAACGTCCGC
>DASWQX010000854.1:0-6154 GCA_036403495.1 Thermoanaerobaculia bacterium | reverse complement strand
GCTGGGGAGAGGGGTCTCCCTGCTGGGGAGAGGGGTCTCCCCACGAGGGAAGGGGGTTCTACACTAGTTTCCGTTCCCTCGGCGCTCCCGCCGCAGGTGAGCGGAGACCTGACGGACGAAGTCGACAGTGAGGCGCTCCTCCTCGCAAGCGCGCTGGAACATCAGGAGCGTGACGATCGCCTCGCGGTCGACGTCCCGCGACTGGAAGATGGGCATCAGCTCGGCGGCGAGTCGCTTGAGATCTTCGATGCACCCTTCCTGAGCGAAGAGGCGGGCGAGATCGAGGGAGACCAGCGCGGCGTCGAAGCCCATGTGCCGCTCCAGGAACTCCCGCTGGACCTCCCGGAAGGCGGCTTCGGCGGGACCGAGACGGCCGAGGCCGAGGTGGATGAGCCCTTCGATCCAGCGCAGGCGGACGAGGTCGAGCGGTTGGGCTGTCTCCCCGAAGAGGTCCGCGAGTTGGGGCAAAACTTGTTCGGCATCTGAAAAGAGTCCCGCGCTCACCAGGCAGCACAGCAAGTTGTACCGGGCGTAAAAATAGAGGCGAGGGTACTCGTTGGGATCGATCTCGGCGACGGCGCCTTTCAGCAGCTCGATCGCTCCTGAAGCATCATCCATCTCCTCGAGGATCTTCGCCTGCTGCAAAAGCGCTTTCGCGGTGCCGTGGCGATCTCCAATCTCGCGATAGGCCAGGAGCGCCTCGTCCGCCAGGGAGAGCGCCTCGCCGAGCCGTCGCTGCGCCCTGCGCAGGGAGGACTTCAGATCCAGGACCTCCGCCCAGACCTCGGCGTTCCCGGAGGTGCTCCGGAGCAGGCACGCGTCCGCCTTGACGAACGCGTCCTCGGCGCTCCGCAGCTCCCCCAGGACCCGGCGGGCATTGCCGAGATGTGCGAAGCACCGCCCCCGCAGATCCATGACCCAGTTCGGATCGTAGGCCGTGCCGAGATGACGGACCACCCGAAGCGCCAGGTTGGCCAGATCGACACCGCGGCTGGGATCGCTGAAGGTGGCTTCCCGGCTCTTCTCCAGCAGGAGCCGGCAGAGGCCCCAGGCGTGAAGATCCTCGTCCTCCTCGACCTCCCGGAGTTGCTCGGCATAGGGACGGTCGGCGAGCCGCGCCCAGAGCTCCGGCGCCTGCATGCCCTCGGTCACCGCGATCTCCGCGTCCCAGTGGCCGACCTCCTTCTGGAGACGGAGGATCTCGCCGTGCCGTTCCCGGCAAACCGGGCAGTGCGCCAGAAAGTGGGGGATGACGAGACGGAGCATCTCATCGTGCTCCAGGGTTCCGGAGAGCCATTTCGCCAGCGTCTCCAGCGACAGGTGCGCGTCTTCCAATCCGATCTCCTTGAAGGCGTTCGATGTTCTTATAGTCTCTCCAGACCGCCGTTTTGTGACACCGGCTTAAGAAAAAAAGGGCCGGATCGGTCTCCGGCCCACATTGGAACCCGCTACTGGCGACCGTTGGGATCGATGGAAGGCCCCTCGTCCTCCAGGGTCCCGGCCGGAGTTACCAAAGCCCCCTGATGGTTGGGATTGCCATTGGGATCGATCGACATTCCCTCCTTCCGAAGACCCCGCGGCAGGAGATCGGCGAAGAACTTCCAGATCCCCGCCAGGCCGCCGTCGCCGAAGACGGCAACGGCCTGGAACCGATGGGCGGGCTGCCGCGCCGCCTGCGCTCCGGCGGGAAGGCCGGTCAGGACGACGAGTACGGCCAGCAGGACGAGAACGATGGAAACACGGTTCGAAACACGGTTCGTCGACATGGTGGAGCTCCTTCGGGGGAGGATCTCGGACGCGGCGGAATGCCGGCGGAGTCCTGACCCCCTACAAGAATGTTGCTCCAAACGGCAAAAAGCGCGCTCGCCGAGCAGCCTCGCGGCCGAGTCACCGTTTCGCGCGGGCCTGCCGCCGCCCCTCCGCCCTTGGGTATAGAATCCCGCATCTAACCCAGGCGGAGGGCGTCTGCATGTCCATTTCGGTCTCGACCCTAACCGAGCTTTTCCTCAAGGCGGCGAGCTACAACAAGCCGGACTGCCTGATGTCCAAGGTGGGCGGCAGCTACCAGCCGATCTCCACGGCGGAGCTGGTAGACCGCGTGCGGCGGCTGTCGAAGGCGCTGTTGGCGCTCGGGGTCGAGCGGGGCGACCGGGTGGCGCTGATGTCGGAGAACGGCCCCCACTGGCCGACGATCGACTTCGCGACCCTCTGCGCGGGCGCGGCGCTGGTGCCGATCTATCCCACGCTGCTGCCGGACCAGTCCTCCTACATCGCGGGCAACTGCGGCGCCAAGGTGGTGTTCGCCGAGACGACCACCCATCTCGATGGGCTCCTCGCCCACATCGACGAGATGCCGGAGGTCCGCCAGTTCGTGCTGGTCAAGGGGACGTCGAGCGACCCCAAGGTGATCACTCTCGACAAGCTGATGGAGAAGGGGGCCGGCGCCGACGCGGCCGAGTTCGAGGCGCACGCCCGCGCCGTCAAGCCCGAAGACCTCGCGACCTTCATCTATACGAGCGGCACCACCGGCACCCCCAAGGGGGTGATGCTCACCCACGGCAACCTCGCCTCGAACGTCACCGCCGGCCTCGCGGCGCTGGACTTCCAGGAGGGGTCGACGGCGCTCTCGTTCCTCCCCCTCTCGCACGTCTTCGAGCGCATGGTGGACTATTGCTACTTCCTGCGCGGCTGCTCGATCGCCTACGCCGAGTCGGTGGCGGCGGTGTCCGCGAACATGGCGGAGATCCGGCCGCACGTCTTCGTGTCGGTGCCGCGGGTCTACGAGAAGATCCTGAGCAAGGTGCAGGAGGGGGTGGCGGCGAGCTCGCCGATCAAGCAGAAGCTCTTCGCCTGGGCGGTCGGCCTCGGCAAGCAGGCGCTCCCCTACCGGCTGAAGCGCCAGAGCCCGCCGGGCCTCCTGGGGTTGCAGCTCGGCCTCGCCGACAAGCTGGTGTTCTCGAAGATCAGGGCGCGGCTGGGCGGGCGGTTCGACTTCGCCGTCTCCGGCGGCGCGCCGCTGTCGCGCGACGTCGCGGAGTTCTTCTGGGGCGCGGGGATCCCGATCTACGAGGGCTACGGCCTCTCGGAGACCTCGCCGGTGATCACCGTCAACACCCGCGAGCACGTCAAGATGGGCACGGTCGGCCAGACCATCGCGGACGTGCAGGTGAAGATCGCCGAGGACGGCGAGATCCTCTCCAAGGGGCCCAACATCATGAAGGGCTATTGGGGCATGGAGAAGGAGACGGCGGAGGTGATCGACGCCGAGGGGTGGTTCCACACCGGCGACATCGGCGAGATCGACGCCGAGGGCTTCCTGCGGATCACCGACCGCAAGAAGGAGCTGATCATCAATGCCTACGGCAAGAACGTGGCGCCGGCGCCGATCGAGAACTCGCTGAAGGGGAGCCGCTTCATCGGCCAGGCGGTGGTGATCGGCGACCGCCGGAAGTTCCTCTCGGCGCTGCTGGTGCCCGACTTCGAGGCGCTCAAGCCGTGGGCGGAGAAGCAGGGCGTGCACGCGGCGGACAACGAGGCGCTCATCGCCGACCCGAAGGTGAAGGAGCTGATCGGTCACGAGGTCGCTGCGGTCAACGCCAACCTCGCCGGCTTCGAGAAGATCGTCGCCTGGGAGCTGCTGCCGAACGAGTTCACCTTGGAGACCGGCGAGATCACGCCGACGCTGAAGGTCAAGCGGCGGGTGGTCAACCAGAAGTACGGACCGATCATCGACCGCCTGTACGCCGAGGCGGACAAGCACGGGGGGTAGGGAGCGTCCGTGGCCTGCGACCTCACCCTCGGTCCCTCTCCTGAAGGAGAGGGAGGGCCTATCTGGCTAGACGCCACGCAGTCGTCCCCCTTCTCCTTCAGGAGAAGGGGATAGGGGATGAGGTCGCAGGCCACGAGCGCTCGCGGTCAGTTTCTTCAAGGAGGCATCAGCGTGTCATCCATCTTCCACCTCGAAGTCGGCGCCGACCGTCTGGCGACGCTCACGTTCGATTCGCCGGACAAGAAGGTCAACGTCTTCACGCGCGGCGCCTTCCAGGAGCTGGAGGCGATGCTCCAGGAGCTCGGGGGGCGCAAGGACATCGGCGCGCTGATCCTGCTCTCGGGCAAGCCCGGCAGCTTCATCGCCGGCGCGGACGTCGAGGAAATCGCGCGCGTCACCGATCCGGTCGAGGCCGAGGCGGGCTCGCGCATCGGGCACCGGCTGTTCTCGGCCTGGGAGGCGCTCCCCTTCCCCACCATCGCCGCCATCCGCGGCGTCTGTCTGGGGGGCGGCCTGGAGATCTCGCTCGCCTCGACCTACCGGGTGGCCAGCGACCGACCGGAAACCAAGATGGGCCTGCCCGAGGTGCGCCTCGGCATCCTCCCCGGCTGGGGGGGCTCGACGCGGCTGCCGCGGCGGATCGGCATCGCCGAGGCGCTCGACCTCATCCTCACCGGCAAGACGGTGGTCGGCCGCAAGGCGTTGAAGCTGGGGCTGATCGACGCCCTGCTCCCCGACGCGCGCTTCCTCGACACCCTGCGCGACTTCGCCCTGGAGCGGATGGACGCGCCGCGCCGCGCCGACGACGAGGCGTTCGACTTCAAGGAGCTGCTGCTGGAGAAGAACCCGCTGGGGCGGAAGATCCTCTTCGACCAGGCGCGCAAGAAGACCCTGGAGACCACCCGCGGCCATTATCCGGCCCCCCTGCGCGCCATCGAGGTGGTGAAGGTGGGGATCGAGGACGGCCCCCGCGCCGGCTTCGACGCCGAGGCCCGCGCCGTCGCCGAGCTCGCCACCTCGCGGACGGCGAAGAACCTGATCCATGTCTTCCGGCTGACCGAGGAGGCGAAGAAGGAAACCGGCCTGCCGGGGGCGGCGCCGCGAGAGGTCCATTCGACGGCGGTGCTCGGCGCCGGCGTGATGGGCGGCGGCATCGCCCAGCTCATCGCCGCCGAGACCGACCTGCCGGTGCGGATGAAGGACGTGCGTGCCGAAGCGCTGGCGAGCGGCATGGAGCACGCCTCGCGGCTGTTCAACAAGCAGGTCGAGCGGCGCCGCCTGTCGCTCCCCGAATCGCGGCGGAAGATGACGCTTCTCCATTCGACGCTCGACTATTCGGGCTTCCGGCCGGTCGACCTGGTGATCGAGGCGATCGTCGAGAACCTGGGGGTCAAGCAGGAAGTCTTCGCCGAGACCGCGAAGCACGTCGCCGACGGCGCCATCCTCGCCTCGAATACCTCTTCACTGTCGATCGCCGGCATCGGCGCCAAAACGCCGCACCCGGAGCGGGTCGTCGGCATGCACTTCTTCAATCCGGTCGACAGGATGCCGCTGGTCGAGGTGATCGCCGCCGAGGGGAGCGATCCGGAGGCGGTCAACACCGTCTTCGCCTTCACCCGCAAGCTGGGCAAGACGCCCGTGCTGGTCAAGGACACCCCCGGCTTCCTGGTCAACCGGCTGCTGATGTTCTATTCGACCGAGGCGCTCTGGCTGCTCGACGAGGGGTACCGGATCGAGGACCTCGACCGCGCGATGACCGAGTGGGGGATGCCGATGGGACCGATGGCGCTCACCGACGAGGTGGGGATCGACGTCGCCACCAAGGTCGCCCACATCCTGCACGAGGCCTTCGCCGACCGGCTGCCGCTCCCCGAGTGGCTCGACCGGTTGCCGCAGAGCGGCCGGCTGGGGACGAAGAACGGCAAGGGGCTCTATCGCTACGAGGGGCGCGAGCGGAAGGAGCCGGACGCCTCCGTCTACCCGCTGCTCGGGCTCGACCCGCGCGTCGACAATCCGGACCCCAGTGGCATCGCTGACCGCATGGTGCTGCCGATGGTCAACGAGGCGGCCCGCTGCCTGGAGGAGGGGGTGGTGCGCAGCGCCGCCGACCTCGACCTCTCGCTGATCTTCGGCACCGGCTTCCCCCCCTTCCGCGGAGGCCTCTGCCGCTGGGCCGATCAGGAGGGGCTGCCGCGCATCCTCAGCACCCTGGAGCGGCTCGAAAGCGGCGTCGGCGACCGCTTCGCGCCTTCGGAGGCCCTGCGGGCCACGGCGGCGGCGGGTGGGTTCTACGCGCGGTTCCCTTCAAGGACCGCTTAGTCGGTTTTTGTGGCCTGCGACCTCACCCCGGCCCACTCCTAAAGGAGAGGGAGCAAACGGCGAAAC
>DASWQX010000853.1:0-2816 GCA_036403495.1 Thermoanaerobaculia bacterium | reverse complement strand
TGAAGTAACCGGATCATCGGAGCTCGTCCCAGCCAACCGACGATCGTCGCGCTAGAGTCGAAGCCATCTTCAGGAGCCTCGTCCGGCGTGAGTACTTTTTCAGGAGCCAGCCCAAAGGCGGAGAGGATCTCTTCCCGCTCTCGGTCGTGCCTGACGATCACAGATATGGCAGGCTGCTGAACCAGCAGCGCTTCGAGGCGTCTCGCCCGGGGACTACCCTGAGCCATGGCCTCCAGGGTGTGATGGCATTCTCGGAACAAGCTTCGAATCGCCTGGCGTTCCTCATCGAACAGCCAGATGCCGGAGCCACAGCTCTCTAGCTGCGAGAGCCGCTCCTCGCGAAGCCTGAGACGTTCGCCCAATGCTCCGCGGTTCTCGAGTCGCAGGAGATCATTGAAAGCAGACCAGCCAACTGCGAGCGCCTGTGAAAGCTCATCGGGAAGGTCCTCTCCACGATTCCGAACGAGGTCCTGTAGTCGCCGGAGGGCCTCGAAGACCTTGGAGAGACCCGGCTCTTCGATCTCCTCGATCGTGGGACTGACCGAGGTGAGTCGGTGGATTCTTCGGTCATACCGGGCCAACAGGCTTGGCGCCGGCTGTAAGGCGGGCCAAATCAGTTGCTGTAGCTCGTCCTTCGACCACTCCCAGAAGACGAAGCCGCGCTCGTGAAGAGTCGCGATTGCGCGCTGCTCGGCCTCGTCGCTGATTGCCAGGATCGGAGACGGCGCCCGAAGGATGGTTTCCAAGCCTGCAAAGCGGCCGGCGTTGACGCCACGAAGATCGAGGATGACCAGGGCTACCTGAGCAGGATCATCCGCAACGATCTCAGCAGCGTCAGCGAGATCCGGCACTACGAGCAGAACAGGCCCTGTCAGCGAGGAAAAGCGGGGCGACCAGATCGTCGTCGGTCCGTCTAAGAACGTCACATGGCCGATTGGGAAGCAGTCCTGGATCGGCAGGCCACAAAGGCGAATGCTCGCTGCCAGGCGCCGCGCCCGCCCGGCCGGCGTCACCAGGATGACGCGCTTGCCGATCCTGTGAGCCTGTCTGGGGTGTTCCAGATGGAAGAGGTACTCGATGGGGCTCAGGCGCCCCTTGCTCTTTTCCCATCGGCATGGGACCGGACCCTGTGGCCGCTCTCGCGGCGCTGCAGCCGTAAGCCGCTGGAGGTGCCCGACCGGCAGCCATTGCGCTCTCTCTCGGCCAGCTCGGTTCCAGTAGCGAAGAACGATCCAGCGCTCACCGGCGCATTCGACGAAGCCGTCAAAGTGAGCATAGCCGCCGTTGTCTACACAGACCGTCTCGCCCTTCTCGAAGGCGATCGGAGAGTCTTCGGCCAGCAGCCAGTCCTGGAGCACGCCCAGCGACGCCATCAATCCAACCATAAACGGCGTCGGTCCAACCGACGGCAGGATGAGAGCTGTTCGCATCGCGCTTCCGTTGCCTCGCAGCGCCGGGCAAGCGAGAGCCGCGTTGACGATCAGGAACTCCGAAGCTGTGTGCCCACCTTGGTCGTCATGGAAAACCAGGGTATTGAGAAAGGGCCACGCTTCCACCGTGGCGTCGAGCAGGTCGAGCCATGGTGCGAAATCCGGATTGAGAATGTCAACGACCGTATTGACAGCGAAGGCGTCATCCAGGAGGCCGACCAGCCCGAGACTGTCCTCAATCGCGTCATCCTTTTCGATGACATAGCTGAGTGCGGCGCGGGACCATGCCCGGTGTTCGGCGGTCGCATCGTGTGCTCCGAGAACGCCGGTCAGGAACTCAATGTTCCGCAGGAGCCGGCCGAATATACCGGACCCCTGCAATCCGCTATAGACTTCCTGAAAATCTGCTGCTCCCCGCATAAGGTCATGGTCGGAGAGAAGAGGCTGCTCTACGAAGGCAAGCAGAAGGTCCTCGGCCTGCTGTCTATCCCGACGGCTGAGGGAGAAGGACTTATAGGTGCTCGGTCGCTCCAGCACCTTTCGAATCTCATGTGCCACCAAGTCGGCGAGGAATGCAGCGGCCTGGACGCCGCCGAGGTTAGCGATGCTCGTACACTCGCCGGCGAGTCTCTGTGCCACGAATGCCAGGACGCCGCGGGCCCGCCGTCGTGCCACATCGTCCAAGGCTTGGCGCAGGAAGGCGCAGAGAGCAGCAACTTCGCGATTGAGGATTTCGACGAATCCGTAACAGGAGCGCACCCGCGCGACGGCCTCAGAGGCCTGCTGCATCAGCTCGGCGTCCTCTGATACCTCCACATCGCTGAGCCTCTCGAGCTCTTCGAGAAGAGACTCACGGTCAGCGTAGGTCAGCATCTTCACCCCATGCACCGCGGGCGATCTTGGTTGCGGATAGTCTGGCCATAGCTCTGAAATCTTTAGATGTTGGGAAAAGTTTACAGTGGGGTGTGAATGGGCGCAACCCTACTATCCTGGAGAGTATCGGGAAGACCCAGACGGTTGCCCAGCCGGGCCCCCCACAGATCCGGACGCGCGGATTTCCCGCATCCGGCTCCTCGCGTGGACGATCCGGGGGCGCGGCAGCGGGTGTTGGCCGAGGAGGCGGTTGAACCGCTCCCAAGTCATCTTTGCCTTGTGACCGTCGGTTCAGCCATTTGCGCCAGCCGGGACCCGCACCGGCGATTTCTTCGGCGGAAATGGCGGGATCTCCCAGGTTCCTGGAGGAACCCTAACCCGGCGGAGCCGGAACCAAACAGGGTCAGGTAAGCTTGTCGGGGGACGCCCGGAGCAGGGCTGACGGCGGGCTCCTTGGGAGGTAAGGTCATGGTGGTTCCTTTGGTCGAGCGTTATGGGGAGCAGATCCGAGGA
>DASWQX010000852.1:0-5345 GCA_036403495.1 Thermoanaerobaculia bacterium | reverse complement strand
GGCGTTCGACGCCATCGAGCTCGAGCGGGCGAAGGAGGCCGAGGAGCTCCTCGACGGGCTGCCGGTGGACAACCCGCGCATCCGCCTCCTGCGCGCCCGCCTGCTGCTCCTCGAGGACGCTCCCCAGGGCGCCATCACCCTCCTCGAACCGCTCGCCCAGAGCGGGCCGCCGGAGCTGCAGCACGAGGTGCGGCGGAACCTGGCCAAGACCTATATCGGAGTCGGTCAATCGAAGAAGGCGGTCGAGCTGTTGCAGGGGAAGACCGGCGAGGATCTGTCCCTCGGCATCCTCCTCGGCCGGGCCCAGTACCAGGCCGGCAACCCCGCCGCGTCCGCCGAGGTCCTGGCGCCCTTCGCGAAGGTCGCCCTCACCGCCGCGGATCCCGCCGCGCCCGCCGACCGCGCGGCGATGGCGAACGTCGAGCTCGAATATGGGCAGGCGCTGCTGGCGCTGTCGAAATGGCCCGAGGCGATCCAGGCGCTCGCACGCTCGACGCACCTCGATCCCACCAGCTACCAGGCCTGGCAGCTCCTCGGCCGCGCCCAGCTCGCCGCCGGCCAGAAGGACGAAGCGGCGAAGTCCATGGCCAAGGTGAAGGAGCTGCAGGGAGCGAAGAAGCCGGGGTAGAGGGCGGCTACTCGATCACCACTCTCCGGTCCGCCGGCCACCCTTCGAACATCTGCACTTTGCCGGCGCGGCGGACGGTGAGACGGTCGACCTTGTCGGCCTTCCCCATCCCGAAGTGCACGGAGAGTGCGTTCTGGGAGGCGTAGGAGGAGGCGGTCTTGACCTCGCGGATCTGCTTTTTCCCCGCCGCCTCCAGCTCCAGGCGGGCGCCGATGGCGAAGCGGTTGCCGGCCGGGGCGGCGAAGTCCACCTGCAGCCAGTGGCCGGCGGCGCCGACGTTCTCGAACACCTCGCAGGGCTGGTTCGAGTTGTTGATGGCGATGTCGAGGTCGCCGTCACCGTCGAGGTCGCCGACCGCGAGCCCGCGGCTGACCCGCTCCTCGTCAAGGCCCGAGCCCTTGACCTCGCGGAACTTGGCCGTGCCGAGGTTCTCGAAGACCTGCTTGCGCTGGGCGTACTGCGACCCCGGGTTCAGCTCGGCGGTGTTGTCCTGGATATGGCCGTTGGCGACCACCAGGTCGAGCATGCCATCCTGATCGAAATCGGCGAAGGCGACGCCGAAGCCGAGGAAGGGAAGCGAAGGCTCGGCGATGCCGGCCGGCGCGCGGCTGTCGAGGAAGGCGCCCTGCCCCAGGTTCTTGTAGAGGGCGTTGGTCTCCTGCGCGAAGTTGGTGACCACGATATCGAGCAGGCCGTTGCCGTCGTAGTCCCCCATGTCGACCCCCATGCCCGCCTCCGGCTGGCCGCGCTCGCCGAGCTGGGTGCCGGACAGCAGCGAGATGTCCTCGAAGGTGCCGTTCCCCTTGTTGCGGAAGAGGAAGTTCGGCTTGGTGTCGTTGGCGATGTAGACGTCCTCCCAGCCGTCGTTGTCGATATCGCCGAAAACGACGCCGAGCCCGGGTCCGATGGCGGCGCCAAAGCCGGCGCTCTGCGTGGCGTCCTCGAAGGTGCCGTCGCCCCGGTTGCGGAAGAAGCGGACCGGTTGGCCGTTGTAGACGTCGGGGTGGCAGTAGGCGCGGAGGTTGCGCTTCGGGTCGCCGCAGAACTTGTTGTTGGTCAGCGAGAAATCCACGTAGTTGACCACCAGCAGGTCGAGGTCGCCGTCGTGGTCGACGTCCGCGAACGCCGCCGAGGAGCTCCAGAGGGGATCGGCGACGCCCGCCTTGGCGGTGACGTCCGTGAAGGTGCCGTCGCCGTTGTTGCGGAACAGTTGATCGCCGCCGAAGCCGGTGACGAAGAGGTCGAGGTCGCCGTCGCCGTCGATGTCCCCGGCCGTGCCGCCGCTGCCGTAGGTCGTCACCTTGATTCCCGACTTCTCCGTCCAGTCGGTGAAGTGGCCGTTGCCGTCGTTGCGGAAGAGGCGCGAGCGCGCCGGCTCGCCCGTGTAGCCGGGGAGGGCGCCGCCGTCGACGAAGAAGAGGTCCTGATCGCCGTCGCCGTCGAAGTCGAACATCACCACCCCGCCCACCATGGTCTCCACCATGTTGCGCTGGCCGGAGCCGCCGTGATGGTGCCGGAAGTCGATCCCCCAGGCCTTGGAGACCTCCTGGAATTTGATCCCCTCGGCGCCGAGGGGGGCGGAAAGGAGAAGCAGGAGGGCCGGCAGATGGCGGATCTTCACGGCTGGGAAGCCTACCATCCCTCGATCGGCGTCCGTGGCATGCCTCCAGGTCGCAGGCCACGAACGCCGCCCACCTACCCGGCGAAAAGTTCATCTGCTAGGCTTCGGCGCATGCGAAATCTTGCCTGCTTCCTGCTGGCCGTCAGCGTCACCTCCTACGCCTCCGCACAAGATCCTTCCGTGGCCGATCGCGTCGCGAAACAGAACGCTCTGTTCGAGGAGCTCTACCAGATCGGCCTGAAGCATTCGCCGGAACGGGCGACCTCGGTGGGCGACTATCGCTACAACGCGCTGCTGGGCGATGCGTCCCTGGCGGAGATCGAGCGGCAGCATGCCGAGAACGACGCCTTCCTGGCGCGGTTGCGCGCGATCCCCACCACCGGCATGGCGGAATCCGACGTGCTGTCGCACGAGCTCATGGAGCGCCAGCTCACCCGTGGGGACATCAACCATGAGCTCAAGAACTACGAGATGCCGATCAATCAACAGGGCGGTATCCATACCGGTTTGGCCGACCTGCCGCTGAGCGTGCCGTTCGATTCGGTGCAGCACTACGAGGACTACATCGCCCGCCTCCACCAGATCCCGCGGGTGCTGAAGCAGACCACCGAGGTGCTGCGCGCCGGCATGAAGGACGGCCTGATGCCGCCGAAGCTCGTCGTCGACCAGCTTCCGGGCCAGTGCGACGGTATCGTCAAGGCGAACCCGTTCGCGCTGCCGTTGAAGAAGTTCCCGGCCAGCTTCTCCGAGTCGGACAAGCAGCGGCTGACGGCGGCGATGACCAAGGCCATCGACGACGACGTGTTCCCGGCCTACAAGGAATTCGCCGCGTTCCTGCGCACCGAGTACGCGCCGAAAGGGCGGGCCGCGATCTCGGTCGAGAGCCTGCCGGACGGCAAGCGGCGCTACGCCGAGGCGGTGAAGGCGATGACCACGATCGACATCACGCCGGCGGCGGTCCATGAGGTGGGCCTGAAGGAAGTTGCGCGCATCACGGCCGAGATGACCGAGCTGGCGAAAGCTCAAGGGTTCAAGGACCTCGCCGCCTTCCGCGCCGCGATCAACGGCGATCCGAAATGGACGCCGAAGAGCGAGGAGCAGATCGTCGCCGACTTCAAGCGGCACATCGACGAGATGCAGCCGCGGCTGCCCGAGCTCTTCGGCCTGCTCCCGAAAGCGCCGGTGACCGTCGAGGGCATCCCGGACTTCGACGCGGCCGCGGCGACGCACTACGTCCGCGGCACCCCGGACGGCAAGCGGGCGGGGCGCGTCGTGGTCGCCGTCGCCAACCCGACGAAACGGACGCTGGTGCTCGACGAAGCGGTCGCCTACCACGAGGGCGTGCCCGGGCATCATCTGCAGATCAGCATCTCGCAGCAGTTGACGGGATTGCCGAAGTTCCGCGTCTTCGGAGCCGGCGGCCTGTCCGCGTACACCGAGGGCTGGGCGCTCTACGCCGAGCAGCTCGGCAAGGAGATCGGCTTCTACAAGGACCCGGTTTCCGACTACGGCCGGCTGAACTCCGAGCTCTTCCGCGCCGTGCGGCTGGTGGTCGATACCGGCATCCACGACAAGGGCTGGACGCGCGACCAGGTGATCGCCTACATGCACGAGAACGATGTCAACGACGCCGTCGCGCAGACGGAGACGAACCGCTACATCGCGTGGCCGGGGCAGGCGCTGGCCTACAAGATGGGTCAGCTCAAGATCCGCGAGCTGCGCGAGCGCGCCAAGACGCAGCTCGGAGCCAACTTCGACATCAAGAAGTTCCACGACGAGATCCTCGACGGCGGCGCGCTGCCGCTCGACCTGCTGGAGGCGCGCGTGGACGGCTGGATCAAGGCGCAGAGCCCCAAGCCGGCGGCCGTCGGGCGGTAATGCAGCCCGGTCGCGAACGGCAGCTCGTCACCGCCGCCGTCCTGCTCGGCATGTTCCTCGCCGCGCTGGAAGCGACGGCGGTGGCCACGGCGGTGCCCACCGCCGTCGGCGAGCTGGGCGGGGTGGCCCACTACAGTTGGGTCTTCTCCGCCTACCTGCTCACCTCCACCACCACCGTGCCGATGTTCGGCAAGCTCGCCGACCTTTTCGGCCGCAAGCGCACCTACCAGTGGTCGGTGGTGATCTTCCTGATCGGCTCGGCGCTCTGCGGCATCGCCCACACCTTCCCGCAGCTCATCCTCTTCCGCGCCATCCAGGGGCTCGGCGCCGGCGGCGTCAACCCGGTCGCCACCACCATCGTGGGCGACATCTATACCCTGGAAGAGCGCGGCAAGATCCAGGGGATCTTTTCCGGCGTCTGGGCAGCGGCGAGCCTGATCGGGCCGCTGCTCGGCGGCATGATCACCGACAGCCTCTCCTGGCGCTGGATCTTCTACCTCAACCTTCCCTTCGGCCTGCTCTCCGCGGTGATGATCCAGCGCTTCATGCGTGAGGAGACCCGCCGCACCGAGCACCGGCTGGACATCCTCGGCACGCTGAGCCTCACCGCCGCGGTCACCCTCCTCCTCCTCGCCCTGCTCGAAGGGCCCGGCACCTGGGGGTGGACCGACCTCAGAACCCTTGGACTGCTGGCGGGCGCCGGCGGCGGGCTCGCCCTCTTCCTCTGGCAGGAGAAGCGGGCGCCGGAGCCGATGCTGCCGCTCGACCTCTTCCAGAACCGGCTGATCGCGGTGGCCAGCGCCGGCAATTTCCTGATCGGAGCGCTGCTCTACTCGCTCACCGCCTACGTGCCGATGTTCGGCCAGGGGGTGCTCGGCGGCTCGGCGATGAAGGCGGGGACCATCCTCGCGCCCATCCTGCTCGGCTGGCCCATCGCCTCCACCCTCGCCGGCCGGATCCTGCTGAAGATCGACTACCGGACGATGACGATCTTCGGCAGCCTGACCGTGATCACCGGCACCGCCCTGCTCGCCTGGACCCACGCGGGCACCGGTGCCGCCTGGATCATGACTTCGATGATGCTCACCGGCTTCGGGCTCGGATTCGTCTCCATGCCCTACCTGCTGGGCGTGCAGAACGCCGTCCCCTGGCGGCGGCGGGGGGTGGCCACGAGCTCCGTGCAATTCTTCCGCAACATCGGCGGCGCGATCTCCGTGG
>DASWQX010000851.1:0-4171 GCA_036403495.1 Thermoanaerobaculia bacterium | reverse complement strand
CGTCTCCTCGCGATCCTCCCCGCGCCTCGTCCAGGCTCCCGGGGATCGAAGACGCCGCTACGGATCGCCAGCCCGAAAGCTCCGCCGGACCCTGAGCAGATGGCGGCCGAGCTCGCCGATCAACCGGGTTTCGCCTGGCTCGACGGCGGCGACCGAAGGACGAGCGGGCACCGCCTCCACGTCCGGCCGCTGGTGACGCTCGCCGTCCGCAAGGGGCAGGCCACGGTTACCGGCCTCGGGGGAAGCGCCACCTTCGCCGCCTCCGGATTCGACCTGCTGGACGCCGCCTTCGCGGCCTGGAGCGGCGCCGGCGCGGCGGCGACGCTGGTGGGCTATCTTGGCTACGAGCTGGGAGGCGAGATCGAATCGCTTCCCCCTCCCCCGCCGGACGACCTCGGGCTCCCCGACCTCCACCTCGCCCTCTACGACGCCACGTTCCGCTGGGACGGCCAGGGCTGGACGCTGGAAGCGACCGATGCCTGGCGCGAGCCGGGCTCGCCGGACCCGATCGTCGTGGCGGAGCGCCTGCTCGCCGCAGCCCGCCGTCGGAATGAGCCCGAGACCCCGGAACTTCTCGCTCGCGAGCATGCCCGTGTGATCAGCCGTCCCAGCCGCGGCGGCTTCGAGGCGGTCGTGACGCGGACCGTCGAGCGCATCGCCACCGGCGAGATCTTCCAGATGAACCTTTGCCGCCGCCTGGAGGCACCGCTCGCGGCGTCCGATCTCTGGCCGTTCTACCGGCGTCTGCGCGCCGCCAGCCCGGCCGACCACGGCGCTTTTCTCGCGCTCGACGCGGGGCGGGCCGTGCTCTCGATCTCGCCCGAGCTCTTCCTCGCCGTCCGCGGACGGGAGGTGGAATCGCGGCCGATCAAGGGGACCCGGCCGCGCGGCGCCACCCCGCGCGAGGACCGGGCGCTCGCCCGCGAGCTGCTGGAGAGCGTGAAGGACCGCGCCGAGCTGACGATGATCGTCGACGTGGTCCGCAACGACCTCGGGCGGGTCTGCGCCACCGGCAGCGTCGAGGTGGCGAGCCACGCCGAGCTGATCAGCCTGCCGACCCTCCACCACACCGTCTCCACCGTGCGCGGCCGGCTGCGGCCGGACGCCGGCCCGGTCGAGCTGCTCCGCGCCGCCTTCCCCGCCGCCTCGATCACCGGCGCCCCGAAGATCCAGGCGATGGCCGCGATCGCCGCCGAGGAGGAGCGCCGCCGCGGTCCGGCCATGGGCGCCCTGGGGTGGATCTCGCTCGGCGGCGACCTCGAGCTGGCCGTGGCGATCCGCACCGCCGTGGCCGCGAAAGGGCGGGTGGCCTATCACGCCGGCTGCGGCATCGTCGCCGACTCGGACCCCGAGCTCGAATTCGCCGAGAGCGCCGTCAAGGCGCGCGCCTTCCTCGCCGCCCTCGGCACCCAGGAGGCAGGATGAGCCTGGCCTGGTGGAACGGCCGGCTCGTCGAGCCTGAGCAGGTGCGGATCGCTCCGGACGACGCCGGCTTCCTCTTCGGCGACGGCCTCTTCGAAACCCTGCGCGTGGACGCCGGCCGCGCGCGGCACCTTTCCGCCCATCTCGACCGCCTCTTCGCCGGCCTTCAACGCCTGTCGATCGCGCCGCCGGAAGACCGTTGTTCTCTCGGCCGCGTGGTCACGGACATCGCGAGCTCCGCGCCCCGGCCGGTAGCGCGGCTGCGGATCACCGTCTCGCGCGGAACCGAGCAGGCCCCGACGCGGCTGATCACCACCTCTCTTTACGAGCCGCCAAGCGAGGATGTCTATCGCCGGGGCGTCGCCGCCATCCTGATCCCTGAAATCCGGATCGATTCGCGCGGCCCTCTCGCCGGCCTGAAGAGCCTGTGCTATCAGCCGAATCGGCTGGCACTTCGACTGGCCGAGGCCCGCGGCGCCTGGGACGCGCTGCGGCTCAACGAGCACGGGCGGCTGGTCGCGGGGTCGCGGAGCAACCTCGCCCTGGTCCTGCCCGACGGGATCTTCACGCCTCCCGAGAGCGAGGGGTGCCTGCCGGGGACCGTCCGCCGCCGCCTGCTCGAAGCGGGAGCGATCCACGAACGGCCGCTCACCTTCGAGGACCTCGCCGCCGCGTCCGGCCTGCTGCTGATGAACAGCCTGGTCGGCGTCCTGCCGGTGGCGAGCGTCGACGGCCGGGAGATCCCGGTGGGGCCGGAGGCCTCCCAGTTGAGAACCTTCACGGCATAGCCCGTGCATAGGGCACGGGCACGATGAAGATCACCGTGCTCGGAAGCCTCGAAAGCGCAGACCCCAAGTCCCACGACATCGTGGTCGACCAAGTGGCGGCCGCTCTGCGCAAGCAGAAGCACCGCGTGTCGGTCCTCGGCGTCCACGACGACCTCAAGAAGTTCGTCTCCGGATTCTCCCGGCGCAAGCCGGACCTCGTCTTCAACCTGGTGGAGACCTTCGGCGACTACGTCAGCGGCGATTCCGCCGTGGCCGGCGTGATGGACCTCCTCGGCCTCCACTACACCGGCGGCGGCCCCGGCGAGCTCTACCTGCGCCAGGACAAGGGGCTCGCCAAGAAGGTGCTGGCCTTCGAGAAGATCCTCTTCCCCCACTTCGCCGTCTTCTCCCAGGACGCGGATTTCGAGACCGCCGGGAACCTCCGCATGCCGCTCTTCGTCAAGCCGCTCACCGCCGACGCCTCGATCGGCATCGACGGCGAGTCGCTGGTGCGCGATACGGCTTCGCTGATGAAGCGGGTCGTCCTGATCCACGACAAGGTGAAGGACAGCGCCCTGGTCGAGGAGTACATCGAGGGGCGGGAGTTCTACGTCGGCGTCCTCGGCAACCGCGAGCCGATCGCCTTCCCGCCCGTCGAGATGGACTTCTCCGGCCTCCCCGAGGGGCTCCCCCACGTCGCCGGCACCAAGGCCAAGTGGAAGAAGAACAGCGTCGAGTACAAGGGGACGAAATCGGTCCTCGCCGACATCCCGGACGAGCTGCGGGCGAAGCTCCAGAAGGTCGCGATCGACGCCTACCGCGCCCTGCGCGTCCGCGACTACGGCCGCGTCGACCTTCGCTACACCGAAACCGGCGAGATCTATGTGATCGAGGTCAACGCGAGCTGCTACCTCGAAGCCGAGAGCGAGTTCGCCATGGCCGCGAAGGCGATGGGGATCGAATACCCCGAGCTGGTGCAGCGGATCGTGGATCTGGCGGTGGAGCGCTACGGCACATAGCTCCCCTTCTGCACATGGTTCATCGCCAGCGCCGTGACCAGCACGGTCAGGGCGATGACCGCCGGGGTCTCGCGATCCTCCGGATAGACCTGCTCCAGGGCGTCGGCCCGCTCGGCCAGGTGGCTCAGCAGAGTCCGAGTCTTCTCGGGGAAGTGGCCGGTCCAGCGATAGACGTCCGCCGGCAGGTCGCGGGCGAGCCGGCGGATCAGCGCTGAGGCCGGCCGGCGCGGCGCGGACGTCGAGAGGTCCTCGGGGCGCCCCCAATCCTCGAAGATCGTGCGCAGCGAGCCGTCCAGACCGGGGAGCTCGCCGGCCTCGGTCTCCCACGAACGGTAATACTGGTCGAGCGAGTAGGAGATCTCCGAGACGTCCTCGTCGAGCTCGTCGTCGGTCACCGGCGGGTCGATCCCGGCGAGCTCGCGCATCGCCCCCTCGCAGTACTCCAGCTTGGCGAGCGCCTCCGGCCACGCCGCGTACTCGCCGCGCCAGTCGAGCCCCGGGGTCATCCAGACGGCGAAGGTCTCGGCCCAGTCCTCGTCCGGATGCTTCTGCGCGTACCAGCCCGGCAGATGGCGGACGTGGCGGCGGCTGAACGGCTCCGGCGTGTACTCCTCGCGGTAGGGACGGCTGATCGGCCCGAAGTGGCGCACCCACTCCTCCTGCTCGTAGAGCTTGTAGGCGTAATTGACCACGTGCCCCATCTCGTGGCGGAGGTAGCGCAGCAGCTCCCAGCGGCCCAGCCCCTCGACGTGCCCCGTCCGCTCCGCGTGCAGCGCCGTCAGATCCGGCCGGGCGAGATAGAACGGGATGGCGATCGCCACCGTGCCGAACGGCACCCCCCACTCGGTCGAAAGGTAGAAGCGCGGCTTCACCCGGCGGAGGCCCGCCGCGGCGAGCTCGCCCTCGAAGACCGTGATCACCGGCTCGAGGAGCGTCCCCGCGATGGTCAATCCGAGATCGCGG
>DASWQX010000850.1:0-15584 GCA_036403495.1 Thermoanaerobaculia bacterium | reverse complement strand
AGCTGAATCAAAGCGGCTGGACTTTCCAGGTTGCTCGCCACGACGAACTTGGCCGTGCTCCCCGAGGTCCCGATGGCAACCCGGTCGCTGGCAAATCCGGCGGCCATCTGCCCCGTGCCGGCCCCCGACCAGTCGTTGTCCGGGGCGGCCGCCACGGGGCCGAAGGTCCCATCTCCCCTCAGCACCTGGCTCGCGTTGCCCGGTAGCGCGAGGCTGTGCAGGGTGCCGTTGCTCTCGGCGGTCACCAGGGCCTGGCTCGGGCCGCCGGTCAGGGTGCGGACACGGGCGGTGCCGTTGACGTCGAGCAGGGCCGTCGGCGTCTGGGTAGCGAGTCCCAGGGCACCGCCGGAGGTGAGCCTCATCCTCTCCTGGCTGCCGGTGGCAAAGCCCATGGTATTGGCCAGCGGGCGGAAGAGGCCATTGCCGCCGCCGCCGTCGTCGGTCGATCCGACGGCCGAGAAGAAGCCGATGGCCGGGTGGGCGGCAGTGTTGCCCTGATCGCCAAGGATGCGCGCCCCGCCGGCGACCGAGCCCCGCAGCATCTGGCTCCCGTCGATGACGGCGGTCCCGGAAAACAGGGTTGTCCCGACGATCTGCAGCTTGGCGGAGGGAGTCGCTGTGCCCACTCCGACGTTCCCCGCTTGGCACTTGGGGGTACCGGAGGCCAGGCCGGTGTAGACATTGCCACCGGTCGAGCTGACGCACCAGTCGTTGCTGGCCAGGAGGCTTCCGGAGGCTCGGCGCAGGACGCCGGACGTATCGGCGACGACCACGTCGTCCGTGGGCGAACCGGGCGTGAGGACGCGGATGCGAGCCTCTCCCGCCACGTCCAGCCGGCGAGTCGGCGCGGCGGTGCCGAGGCCGACGTCGCTCGCGAAATATCCCCGGCCCAGGAAGTAGCCGGCCCAGGAGTCGGCGGTGCCGGTGCTGCTGTCGACGCCGATGATCCCGGCCACCGCGCCGTTGCCGGGGTTGCCGTCAATCTGCCCGGCGACCTCGCCGTACGCGCCACCCACGAAGTAGCGGCCCGTGCCGTTGAGCGAGAGCGGGGAGGAGGGCTGGCTAACGAACCGGCCGCCGAGCCCTTGGGATATGTTGGCGGCAGAGAAGTTGGCGAGCTGGTTTGGAGTGGAACGGCCGGCCACGCCCAGCAGGGTTCCTTGCGCGTAGAAACCCGAGGATTCGGCGAGGCTGGCCGAGGACTGCCCCGCCTGGCCGGCGGCGGTGACGGACGTCGCCGCGGCGAGCCCCTGGTGCAATCCCCGCGTGGTCTTGCTCTGCGACTCGAGAATCCGCAGGCCGGTCGCGCTCTCCTGAACGTTGAGATTGCGAAAAGTGATCCGCTCGGCTTCGCCGTTGTTCGGCACGTTCGGCTGGTCGACGTGCAGGGTCGCCTGCGGAGCGAGGGTCCCGACGCCCACCCGGATGTCTGAGAAGGTGGCCGGATTGGGCGTGGGGGTGTCGCTGAAGCCGATGCGGATCTGGCGGCTGTAGCTCTGTCCGGTTACGGTCGAAGCGGTGATCGTATGGTCGAGCCCATCGAAGGCCATCGATTTCGTGACGATCCCCGACAGATCGAGGCCGCTGGCAGGAGGGCCGCCGAGGGGAACGCCGATCAGATTCCAATCGCCGGCCTGGGTCAGGATCGCGTAGGGCGTCCCCGTCAGCCGCTGGCGGGGCGAGAGCGTCGTGAAGCTCCCGGTCAGGTCGTGGTTCCGTACCGCGACCTCCAGCCAGACCTCGCCGCCCGGCAGTCGGGCCGCGCCGAAATCGAGGTTGACGGCGAATGAGCCGTCGCGCACCGCGAGGTCGTTGACCGACAGCGAAGGACCGACCGGCAGGCCGCCATCGCCTTGAGCGAAGAGCCGGAACACGAAGTCACAGGCGCGCTGCGCCGGCTGGCCCAACTCCTCGAGCTTGCCCTGGAAGATGAACTGGACGGGTTCCGAGCCCGGCGCGCTGTCCGCCGCCTGGACGTGCGTTTCGGGAGTCTCCGCGTCGAGCGGCGGCCCCGCCATCCATCCGATGGCGGCCAGAAGGGCCAAGGCGGCAACGAGAGCCCGGAGCCGCCGGCGCGGTCTTGTGGGGGAGAACGAAGGGTGGTGAGTGATCATGGGAGCTTTCTCCTTTAGGAATAATAAACCTTTTTCAGGTGTGCCGAGAGGTACACGTCAGGTCCTTGTTTTTAAGGATCGAGGCCTAGCCGGCCGGCTGTCGCACCGGCTCTATTGCCAGCAGGTCGCTCCAGGCTGATCGTTGATGTGGACCCAGAAATTCTGGGCTGGATTGCCTACGCCGCCGAACGCCTGGAAGTGCCATCCCCAGCCATCGTGATGCTCCGCGACGCGCCAGCCCGGACCGAATTGATTGACGCAGAGGGCATTCGCTGCGGCCAGGGTCGCCGGCGGCACCGTCGGGCTCGTCGTTCCGACCACGCCACCGGACCATTTGTGGTACTGGTCGGTGTTGTTCACGCCAAAGGGAAGCGGGAGGGGGAACCCCGGTCCGGCCTTCTTGATGCAAAGGATGGGCAAAGCCTTCGTGCACGGCGTATCGCCATGGTAGGCGTCGCATCCGTTCCAGCAGCCGACATCAATCGTTCCGGTCGTCGAATTCGTAGAGAGCAGTTTCCAGGTCAGCCCCTTCTTGACGGCCACGGCGCTCGCGTCCGCGGGCGGAGCGTTCAGTCGGCCCTCTGGGGGCTGTGACCAGGCAGTTGCGGCGGAAAACACCGTGAGGGTCGTGATTGCGATCAGCATGCGGTTTGCGGTTTTCATGACGATCAATCTCCTTGTGTGAGAGGGCTCGTCGGCCCTGTGACGCAGATAGATCTCAGTGGCACCGCTCCGGTTTAGTGCCGCTCCCTCCGGGTTGAGCTATCGAGATATGCCGCCATGTTCATGAAATGTTTTTTGAAACTGATCACTGCTTATCAAGAATCCGTAACGATCCAACTCTGCGCTCCGCCTGTTTGAGTACCGCGCTACACCAGTTGGCGCGGCCGCGGATCTAGGACGGATGAAGGAAGCCGAGTGCAAGACCGGAATTGCAAGGAATTGCCAATGCCGAATGGATCGCCGGGACGCGCCCGGCCCGAAGAGGCGATGCTCTGGTTCAACGGTCTCGACGGCCGGCGGGGCACCTACCTGCTGCCTCCCGTGCCGCCGCGGCAGCTCGCGGATTTCGCCTGTGGCGCGGCGGTCGATCCGGCGCGGGTCCGCGAGCTCCAGGCCTGGGTGGCGCGCGGTGAAGGGAAGGCGCGGCGGGGGCTCAAGGAGGGGCTCGACCCCGGCAAGCTCGACGAGGCCGGCTGGGGCGTGATCTTCGCCGCCTCGGCGGAGCCCGAGGCTCTGCGGGAGGCCCTCGCGCCGCTGCTCGACCTCCGGCGGGCTCAGGCCGGGAAGCGGCAAGAGCGCTTCTTCCGCGAGTTTGCGGGCGACGACGGCTATCGCGAAGGTGAATCCAAGGTCGCTTTCCTCGCCCGCCACGGCGCCGGTCCCGGTCCGGCCGATCCGGAGAAGGTGCCGTACTACCTCCTGCTGGTCGGCGATCCGGAGGCGATCCCCTTCTCGTTCCAGTATCAACTCGACGTCCAGTACGCCGTCGGCCGCCTCTGCTTTGACGAGATCCACGAATACCGGGCCTACGCCGAGAGCGTGGTCGCGGCCGAGACGGGCGGCGGCGGACGGCGCCGGCGGGCCTGTTTTTTCGCTCCCGCCAACCCGGATGATCCGGTGACCCAATCGACCAGCGCCCACTTGGCGCAGCCGGTGGCGGCGGGGGTGCTGCGCGACCAGCCCGGCTGGGAGGTCGAGACGGTGCTGGGTGAGGAGGCCACCCGCGGCCGTCTCGGCGGCCTGCTCGACGAGGCGCCGGCCTTCCTCTTCGCCGCCTGTCACGGCCTGGGTTTCGCCGCCGACGATCCCGATCAGAGAGAGCGGCAGGGAGCCCTGGTCTGCCAGGACTGGACCGGTCCAGGTCAGGGGGGCATCGACCGCGAGCAGTATTTCGCGGCGGAGGACGTGGGCGACCACGCGGACGTTCACGGCCTCGTCGCCTTCTGCTTCGCCTGCTTCGGCGCCGGCACGCCGCACTGGGACGAGTTCGTCCGCAGAAGCCAGGGGGAGCGCCGGGCCTTGTCGTCCGGTTCCTTCCTGGGCCGTCTGCCGCAGCGGCTGCTCGGTCACCCGAAGGGTGGAGCGCTGGCGGTGGTCGGCCATGTGGACCGGGCCTGGGGGTTTTCGCTGGTCTGGCCCGGCGCCGGACCGCAGACCACCGTCTTCGAGAGCACCCTGCGGCGCCTGCTCGACGGGCAGCCGGTGGGCTGGGCGATGGAATTTTTCAATCAGCGATACGCCGAGCTCGCCTCCGACTTGGCGGCGGAGGTGGAGTCCCTGGGGTTCGGCAAGACGCTGGACGAGGCGGTGATCGCGGATCTCTGGACCGCCAGCCACGATGCCCGCAACTACACGATCGTCGGCGATCCCGCGGTGCGGGTCGCCGCTCTACCCGACAAGGAGGTACACCGTGAAAACTGATCGATTGTCTGCCACCGGGGCCGCCGCGGTCGTGCTGGCCGCCCTCCTCCTTACGGCGGGTCCTCCCACCGCGGGGCAAACGTTCCACTTCCATCTCGGGAGATCGAAGGCTCGAGTCGTCCAAGTCAGCTCCTCCACGGCGTTGGCCGGGGCGATCGCCCAGCAGGTTGCGGAGGTGAGAGCGAGGTTCGACGAGAACCGGCGCGCGCTACGTGCCGTCAAGGGGCCGGGCGGTAAGCCGGCCTATCTCCGCCCAGACGTGGTCGGCCTGATCGCCCGCACCAGCGAGGATCTCGATCAGGCTATTGAGAAGGTCCAGCCGGCGGGGACGGAGCCTCTGCGCGCCTGGACGGTCGAGGAGCTCGGGAACATCCAGGGAGAGCTCGCGGCGCCGCCGACCCCAAAGACCGCCGCCTTGCCCGCCGGCCTCTTCGCCCCCCGCGCCGTCGCCGTGATCGCCAGTCTCAGAGGATTCCCGCTGCTGGCGCTCGCCAAAGGGAAAGTGAAGGCCGCCGCCCCGCAGCAAGATCAGGCGGCTGCCCCGCCGCAGGACACGGTCCCTGCCGAGAAGACCGACAGCCTATTGGACCGCGCCGGTGAGGTGGTCGGCCGGATCTTCTTTCTCGCCTCACACGACGACCTCGAAGTGAAGCTCTGGGTTGGCAGCGCACCGGCGCCGCGCGCCACGTTCAGCTTCTGGTCGCAAGGCCAGATCAAGGGGGCTGCTCCGGCGCCCCTCATCATCCGGACGGACGGCAAGCGGGACCATGTCCTGCGCGGCCTCTACGCCTATAAGGCCACCGATAGCGAGGGACCGGTGACCAAGCTGGTCCAATACCCCAGTCCGGCCGGAGCCCCGGCAACTCAGCTCGTGAGCGAACGGCTCGACCTGGTCAACGGCAGCAGCTTCTTCTGCTGCCGCTTCAACGAGCAGTACTGCCATCATGTCGCCAGCGAAAAAGAGTGCCGCCCCTGAGGCGCTCCCGGTGCCGGCCCTGCGCCGGCACCGGCGGCTCTGGGTCTTCGCCGCCGGCGCGGGGCTGGGATGGGCCCTGGCCCTGCTCGCCGGCAGGGCGCTCGACGGGGAGCTCCAGGTTCTGGGGTCCCTCTTCCTGCCACTTTCGGCTCTCGCCGGCGGCCTCGCCTTCCTGGGCGCCTGGATGCACTTCTGTAGCCTCGCCGGTCCCGCCGAGGCCTCCGGCGCGGCCGGGGACGCGGCCCGCAGATGGCGCCTGCGGGTCTCGCTCGCTATTTTGGCCGTCGGCTCGATCGCGCTGCTCGGGTTGTACCTGAAGTTCTCGGTACCGATCAGTTATGCCGCCGGGAAAGGAAGCATCACCTATCTCGTGGGCTCGTCGCGGACGGGGCTTTGCGAGTGCTCCGGCGACGACGCCAGTTGTCTTCAGGAGATGGGCCTCGACGTCAGCCGGATCCGCTCGTGCTGGAAAGACCGCTGGGTCGTCGAGCTCGCCCTGGCGCTCGCCTATCTGCTGACCCTGGCGAGCGGCGGGGCGATCGCGGGACTGTTGATGATCCCGCCGAGACCCCCGCGGGCCTCAGGAGCGCGCCAGGCGCCTCAGGGGTACCTCGACTTCGACGTCTGGATCGATCAGAAGTCCGAGGGCCTCTACCGCGCCAAGGCCTGGAGCGGCGCCGCGGGTTTCGAGGCCACGGAGCACTTCGTCCTCCCCGCCGCCCTCATGGGGGAAGGGCTCAGTTTTGTCGCCGGCGGCGCCCGCCGGGGTGGGTCCGCCGCGGCCGAATCCGTTGAGGTTGCAGACCCCGAGCAGGCCGGGGGCGAGCTGTTCCGCGCCGTCTTCCAGGGCGAGTTGCTGAAGGCCTTCCAGGGCTGCCTCGCCAAGGCTCAGGGCGGTCCCGGGCTGCGTGTCCGCCTGCGCCTCAACGACGTTCCCCAGCTCGCGGGCCTGCCTTGGGAGTACCTCTACGACGCCGGGGGCCGGGGCTTCCTGGCGCTTTCCGGACGCACGCCGGTGATTCGCTATCTGGAGCTGAGCCAGGGACTCGATACTCTGCTGGTCGCGCCGCCTCTGCGGGTCCTGGCGGTGATCTCGACTCCGAAAGGCTACCGGGAGCTCGCCGAGGCGGCCGAGGAGTGGCGGCGGCTCAGCAAGGCGCTGGCGCCGCTCCTCGGCAGCGGGCTGATCGAGGTCGAGCGGCTGGAGCGTCCCACCCTCGCGGCCCTGGAATCACGGCTGCGCACCGGTGAGCCGATCCACGTCCTCCATTTCGTCGGCCACGGCGGCTTCAGCGAGCTGCGTGATGAGGGCGTGCTGGTGTTCGAGGACGAGGAGGGCAAGGGCGTTCCCGTGGGGTGCCCAAGCCTCGCCTACCTCCTCCAGGACCACCCGTCGCTGCGCCTGGCCGTGCTCAACGCCTGCAACGGCGCCCGCGCCTCGCGGGACGACACCTTCGCCGGCACCGCCCAGGCGCTCGTCCAGCACGGCGTGCCGGCGGTGATCGCCATGCAATCGGAGGTGATGGACGAGACGGCCTGCAGCTTCGCCGAAAAGTTCTATCAGGCGCTCGCCGCCGGCCTGCCGGTCGACGCCTGCGTCGGCGAGGTGCGCCGGGCTCTCGCCGCCGAGCGCAACCCGGAGTGGGGCACGCCGGTGCTCTACCTCCGCGCCACCGACGGCCGGCTCTTCGCCCTCGAGAACGGAGATTCCGCGAGCTAAACCTTTCCGACGATCGGAGATCTATCAGATTGTCGGCTTTAACACCAACCGAAAGGAGAACCCAATGATCAGTAATAATTCCACCGAACCGCAGGCTCAACACCCCGAGACGGGGGCTGGTAAGGCCGCTCCCGCAATGGACCCGCGGACTCCCATCGAGGTGGCGTCCACGGGGACCGGTGCGATCAACGATCCATCCGGAACGGACGGCAAGCCGCCGAAAGTCTACAATCTCGACCTCCTCGCCTGACTGAATCATGCTGCTGACAGGGCTCGCGGGACATTTTCCGGCCAGCCCTGTCAGCGCCATTCGCCCTGAAGGGTGAAGCCAGCCCAGTAGTAGGGAGCATGCCAGTGCTCCTGGCGACGAATCGCGTTTTGGGCTGCCCGCAAAGCCGCGGCGGGAGAGAGGCCCTCCACCAGAATCCCGCGATAGAAGCGCCGCATAAGCTCGACAGTCACCCGGTCGTTGACGTTCCATAGGCTCACCAGCACGCGCTCAGCGCCGGCATAGAAGAATCCCCGGGTCATCCCCATCATCCCCTCGCCTCGCACCTCGCGGCCCAGGGCCGACTGGCAGGCGCTCAGCACCACCAGCTCGGCCCGCAGATCCAAATCGTAGATGTCGGCGAGGTGAAGAAAGCCGTTCGCCTCGGCCTGGGAGAGGATCAGCCGGCCGCCGTCGAGATCGGAGGCGGCGAACGAGCCATGGGTGGCGAAGTGCAGGAAGCGGTAGTCGCGCAGGGCGCCCCTCAGGACCGCCGCGCGGTTCGCCTCCGGGCCGAGGACCGCTTGTTTGGGAGCGGGCGCGAGCTCCAGAATCGCTGTGGCCTCTTGCCGGGTGCGCGGGAGCTGGGCGAACCGGCCATTGAAATCGGGATCGGCCAGCACCCAGAGGGTTTTTGGAGCGGCCGGCCGGCCGGCGACCTCCCGCCGGAGCTCTCCCAGCACCGAAACCGACGGCAAGGCGACGATCTCGTGGCGAGCGACCAGCGGCTCACCGCTTCCCGGTTCCAGGAGAGCGGCGAAGGGCACGCTCTGGAGGATCCCATCGCCTACTACCAGCAGGCGCTTGCCCGACAGGAGCGGTGCCACTGGATCGAGGAGCAGGCGGCTCAAGCGTGCAAGCCGCGGATTGGTGGAGACTTCGTCGCGGCTCCGGGCGAGAAGATCGCAGGCTGGCCGGGCCACGCTCTCGATTGCGGTTCGGCCCGGGAGTGTGAAGCTCTTCAGGGAATCAGCGGTGACGGCCCAGAGGACGCTCCGCTCCTCGCCGAGCCGGTACTCCAGCAGCAGGGTGTCGCGGTCGAGCAGCTCGCGCTGGATCTCGGCGACGCTCCAGGGCCGCGGCTGGGTGAGGGCGGCATAGCTGGGGTCGCTGGCGCGCCGCTCGGCCCGCACCCGGTCGAGATCGACCCACCGACGCCCGAGCTCCGCCTCGACGGGTCGCAACAGTGCCGCAGCGTCAGGGTCCTGAGCCAGGCGGGCCTGGCGGGAGACTAGGACGTCGATCGCCGCTTCCACCTGCCGCTCGCGAGCCAGGAGGCCCGGCGCGGCGCCGCCCCGGTCGCGGCGGAGATCCGTGCCGCTGGCGGCAAGCCCGTCGACCAGCGAGCGCGCCAGTGATCGCTCGCCGATCTCCAGGGCGGCGGCGGCATAGCCGGCGGTGGGCGCCTTCCGGTGCCGCTCCATCAGCAGGTCGATCAGAGAGTCGTAGTAGCTCTGCTGGGTGGCGAAGAACTCCGCCCGGGTGGTAGAGCTGGTCTGGCTGAAGCGGAAGCGCTCGATCGCCGCCAGGGCCTCTTCCATCATCTCGCTGGACGCCGCGAGCTCGCCGCGGCGGCGCAGCACCTGGGCCTTGCCCATCAGAGTCCAGGCCATCTCGGGTGGATCGTCGAGCGTCCGGAACAGGCCTAGGGCGAGGTCGAAATCCGCCAGCGCGGCCGGGTCGTGGCCGGCATCTGCTTCGAGCCGGCCCAGATTGCCAAAGCCGCGGGCCTGCTCGCGGTCCTCGTGCAGGCGGCGGAAGATCGGCAGCGCCTCCGAGAAGGCACGGCGGGCGTCTTCCGGCCGGTCGAGCTGGCGGTAGACCGCGCCGAGAGTGGTCAGCGTGACGGCCCACCCGCGAGAGCCGGCCGAACGGAGGGCCAGGGCGCCCTGGAGGGGCTGCAAGGCGTCGCCGGGTCGCCGCGCATCCAGGGCGAGGAACCCGAGGGCGTTCAGGGCGGTGGCCTGGCCGCCGCGATGGTTCGCCTGGCGAAAGAGCGCGAGCGCGGCGTCGAACCGCTCGCGGGCCTGCTTCACCTCTCCCAGGTGCCGGTGGAGTTGGCCCAGGTTGATCAGGGTGGTGGCGCGCGCGACGGGATCGTCGTCCGGCTTCCAGAGGGCGAGCGCTCCATCCAGGAGGGTCGCCGCCTCGTCGTAGCGCCCGCTGACGTCGAGCGCGAGCCCAAGGTCGTTGGACGCCAAGGCCTCCTGGGTACGGTCGCCCAGCCGCCGGCTCAACGCCAGGGCCCGCCGCTCCTCGGTGATCGCACCGTCGAGATCATCGAGTTGATAGAGGAGCTCGCCGGCCAGTCGCCTCACCGTGGCCTCCAGGACGAAGTCGCCAGTGGCCAGAGGCGCGGTCCGCGAAAAGGCTTGGAGGGCCGCCGGTTCGTCCCGCAGGCACTGGAGCTGGAGTTGTCCGAGGCCGAACAGGGCTTCGGCCCGGCGCTGGGGCAGGCCGAGGTCCGCGAACCGGCGTTGCGCACTCTCGTAAGGGGCGATGCCGGCGCGGCAGAGTTCCGGTTTCCGGCTTCGGCGCAGGGCGTGGGCGCGCGCCAGCTCCGTCTCCGCCAGCGCCCTCTGGCGGTCCGCCGCAGTCGCCCGCCTCCGTTCCACCAAACGTAGATTGCAAGGTCCGCGGGCGCCGTCGAGGAGGGTCAGCTCGATCCGGATCTTGCCGGCGATGTCCGCAACCCAGTGAATCTCCTCGGCCGGATAGGGGAAGGGTTTTGGAGCGAGGAGGCTGTCGACCTTCAGGAACTGGTGGCCGCGAGGGTCGAACAGGGTCAGGGCGATGTCTCGCGACTCCTGGTCGGCCACCACGTGAATGTAATCGCCCGGCTGGACGGCGATCTCCAGATTGGGCGAGCCCTGGCAGGCGGGTGGGGTGGGCGTGGCTCTCTTCCCGCCCCGACAGTCGAGCGCGGCGAACAGGAACAGTGCAAGGCCCGAGGCCCGGATCAGCGTCCTGGCCGTCTCAGGCTCCTCGGCCCGGCTCCGTGATCCGCAGGCGATGGGTCTCGAGCAGCTTCCCCGCGCCGTCCGACAGCTCCAGACGGTAGCGTCCCGGCCGCAGCCCGTCCGGGAAGAAGAGGGTCAGCGCGAGATCCCGGTTCGGCTTCAGATCGGCGGACGCCACCTCCCTGGCGCTCGCGGCGTCGCGGATCGCCACGCGGTAAACCGGACGCTCCTCGGCGGGATGGAACACGAGCATTCGCGGTCCGGTCGTGAAGGTCAGCTCCGGCCCGGAGGTGGCACGCTCGTCGGCGGCGATCTCGAAGATGGGGACGTTGGCCTTCGGCGCCCGCAGAACGTTCTGCTGGTGGAGGCTCCAGGCGGAAAGCCCCACCAGCGCCACGAAGAACGTCGCGGCGAGTCCAAGAGGCAGGCGATGGACCCAGGACGGTCGCCGTGCGCCGGCGGTGATTTCTCGTACGTTCCGAGGACTCGTGTCGAGCTGAGGGCGGAGCAGGCGCCAGAGCGCGGCCGATTCGACCTCCGAGCCCGCGCCAGCCCCCTCGTCCGGCGCCGCGAACGCCGCCGCGGCCTCGGCGAGGTCGAAGCAGTCGCGGCAGCGCACCAGGTGCTCCTGAAAGCGCGCTTCCTCATCCGCGGGAAGCTCGCCGCGATGATAGGCGAGCCAACCGTCCGGCGAGGGGTGCTCCGACGGCTCAGGAGAGCCGTCGATCAGCTCCAGGAGGGCGTCGCGGAAGTCGGATGCGCTCATCGTCTCTGTCCCCCTCAGAATTCTATCGTCCCGAACGTTGGGTGCAGCCTGTCCGAGAGCCGCTGGCGCGCCTGGAAGAGGTGGGCCTTGACGGTCTCCGGCGAGATCCGTAAGGCCGCGGCGATCTCCTGCATGCTGCGCTCCTGATAGAGGCGGAGCTCCATGCACAGGCGCTGCTTGGGGGGCAGGTCCCCGATCGCCTCCCGCAAAGCCTTCAGCCGCTCCTGGCGCACGATGCGATCGAGCGGCGAGGCCGTGGTCGAAGGCGAAGGGAAAAGGGCCGTCGAGGACGGCTCCGGAGCTCCGGTTGCGCTCTCGAACGGGACCTCCGGGACGGCATTCCGGCCTCCCGGCTGGCGGTCGCGCCAGTTCCGATAGACGTTGAAGGCGATGTGCAGCACCCACCCTTCCAGCGAGCCTTCCGCGCGGTAGCCCTCCAATCCTCGATAGATCCTCAGGAAGACCGCTTGGGTTAGGTCGAGCCGCTCCTCGGGCGAAAAAACCCGTGGCGCCAGGAAGCGCTCGATCCGCGGACGGAAGCGGCGGAAGAGCAGCTCGAAGCTCTTCTCGCGGTCGACGCCGCCCTGGAAATCACGCACGGCGCGCAGGAGGTCCGCGGGTCCGGCGGAAGGTCCGCCGTCCATCACGGGCGGGGTCTGCTCGTCCAAGTTCATCGCCGCTCCCACCGGGTACCGGGAGGCATACCAAGAGCTCCGATCCAAAAAAGGGCTGGTTCGCAAGTATGGCACAGACGATTCGGAGCCTGTGCGCCAGGAGCTATGATCGCCGGGGAGGAGGAGCCGATGAACATCGCGATCCTGGGGGCGGGCGGTGTCGGTGGCTACTATGGCGGCATCCTGGCGCGAGCGGGGCATAGGGTGGCGATGCTGGCCCGCAGGGCTCATCTGGAGGCGTTGCGGGAGCGCGGGCTGGAGGTGCGCACGCCGGAGGGGAGCTTCACTGTGGCGGTCGAGGCGGCCGGAGATCCCGAGGAACTCCGTGGGATCGAGCTCGCGGTCGTCGCCGTCAAGAGCTACTCCCTGGCGGAGATCGCGACGGCGGCGCGCCTGCTGGCGGAGCGGGGGGCGGCGGTGCTGCCGCTGCTGAACGGCGTGGAAGCTTCCGACCGGCTGATCGCAGCCGGCGTCCCGGTGGCCCAGGTGCTCGGGGGGCTGACGGAGATCAGCGCGGCGCGGATCGGCCCGGGCATCGTCGAACGCCGGAGCCCGTTCCAGCGGGTGGTGGTGGGCGAGCTGGAGGGCGGAATTTCGGAGCGGACCGAGCGGATCGCCGCGGCCTTTCGGGAGGCGGGGGCGGAGGCGCGGGCCTCCACCGCGATCGCCGTCGATCTCTGGCAAAAGTTCGCCTTCATCACCGCCATGGCCGCCGCCTGCGGCCTGGCCCGCGCGCCCGTCGGTCCGGTACGCGCGGCGCCGCTGGGGAACCTGTTGATCGAAAGAGCCCTGCGCGAGGTGATCGCCGTCGCCCGCGCCCGCGGCATACCGATGCCGCCGGCCATCGACTCGAAGATCGCCGGCGTCATCGCCGGCCTTCCCAATGCCATGAAGCCGAGCTTCCTGCTCGACCTCGAATCCGGCGGCCCGACCGAGCTCGACGACCTCAGCGGCGCGGTATCACGGCTCGGCCGGGAGGCCGGCGTCGAGACGCCGGTGCACGACGTGGCGACTGCGGCGCTGGGGGTGAGGCGTGGAACGTAGGTTCTGCAGCCTGGGAGGCTGCGCGGAGGAAAAAATGGATCAAGGACGCAAAGGACTGCAAGGACAACAAGGACGACAAGGACAAGAAGTTACCGGACTTGGCACCCGCTTCGGTCTTTGTGTCCTTGCCGTCCTTGTTGTCCTTTACGTCCTTGTTTCCGGAGGCGCACTTGGTCGTGGGCAAAGAAAAAGGGCGCAGCATGCTGCGCCCCGATCCAAGGCGAATGAACAGGCTTAGGAACTCCGGCGCCGGTCGCGGAACGAGGCCACGATCAGCCAGGCGCCGAGGGCGACCAGCGCGAAGGGCCAGGCGTTGAAGACCCAGTCGAAGCTGATATTGAAGTATTGGTCGAGGAGGGCTGCGATGCCGATCAGGGCGAGCAGGCCCCCGGCGAGCAGACCGCCCTGCCCGGCTCGCGGCACCTTCGGCATGTCAAGCAGGCCGAGGTCCTGGGCGTAGCCGTAGTTGATCAGCGTTGCCTGGCGGTAGGAGTCGATCACGTTGAACAGCCAGAAGAAGGCGATCGCCATCCCGAATAGCGGGTGGTCGTGGATGGTGATGGCGATCAGCGAGACGATGACGACGAAGAAGGTCAGCCCCCGCATGTAGAGGCCGTTGTAGATGTTGCCCATGCCCGGGAAGAGCGAGAGCAGCGCGGCCAGGCCGGGGTTCTTACGCCCCACCGGCGGCGGGACCGCGGCGGGCGGCACAGGTTGAGGGGCGAAGGCGGGCTCCGGCTCGGCGATCGGTCCGGCGGCGGTCTGCCAGTTTTCAGCGGGATTCATTGCGGTCTCCTCACGGACTCGGAGGGCTTGCCCCCGGAGCCCAGGTTGATGAAGCGTTCGGGAACGACGTCGGACAGCCGGGCGGACAGCCCGGAAAGGCTTTGATCGAAGCGTTCGAGCGAGCTGGCGACCGACCGCTCGGCGGCGTCGCAGGCGGTGGCGGCGGTCGAGCGCAGCTCTCCCACCTTCTCTTTGCCGCTCTCGCCGGTGCGCTCGAGGATCGGGCTCACCTCCGTCTGGACGGCCTCGAAGGCTTGGCGGCCATGCTGGGCGGCGCTGGAGAGGAAGGGCCCGAGCAGCATCGCCAGCAGGGCGCTCGCGGCGATGGCGTAGCGCGGGCTGCGCGCCCACTCCGGCAGCGCCGGCCGGACCGGCCGTCCGCTTTGAATCTGCGGAGAGGCGATGCCTCGCAGGCGGGCGGCGAGGGGGGCCGGCACCGCCAGCCGCGGCACGGCGAACAGCAGCACGACAGAGGGCTCGGGATCGCCAATCGCCCGCAGGTTACGCTTCAGGCCGGCGGGGAGGGGGAGGCGGAGCCCGGCCGCGCTCTCCAAGGCGACGGCGAAGGCTGCGCAGTCCCGGCAGTCCCGGCGGTGCGGGTGAGACGATCCGGGGGCGAAGCCGGCCCGGAAGCGCCGGCAGGCGAAGCTCAGCATGGCTCCGCCTCCAGGGCCGGCAGGGCCACGCCGGATCCTGCGGCGGCGGCGTGGCCGCCGAGCCGGGCGGTCACCCGGCCGGCGAGCTCCAGGCGTCCGCGGTGGAGGCGCGACTTGACTGTGCCCACCGGCACCTCCAGCCAGGCCGCGGTCTCCTCCTGGTTCCATCCTTGGAGGTCGCGCAGCAGCACCACCTCGGCGAGCCCTTCCGGCATCGCCTCGAGCTCGCGGTAGACGGTACGGAGCTGCTGGCGGCGCTGCGCCTCGGCCTGCGGATCGTCCCCGCCGGCGGGCATGGCGGCCAGCACCTCCTCGGCGGTGACGCCGGCGCGGCGCTCCCGGCGGGCGCGCCGGTAGTGGTCGATGCAGAGGTTGCGCGACAGGCGTAGCGCCCAAGCGGCGAGCGGCACGTCGCCCCGGTAGAGGCGGAGGTTCTGGTAGAGCCGGAGGAAGATCTCCTGCGTCAGGTCCTCCGCGTCGGCGGCCGAGCCGGCGAAGTGGAACGCCAGGTTGTAGATCCGCTCGCCGTAGAGCGCGAGCAGCTCCTCCCAAGCATCGGCCCGCCCCGCCGAGGCGAGGCGGGCAAGCAGGAGGTCGGGGGATGGAGTCGTGGCGTTCATCTCTACCCTCCAAGACGAGATCGGGAGGGAAAAGGTTCTCGCGCGGTTGGCAAGGAGGGACAAGGGACATCAGGGACATCAGGGACAACAGGGCGGAGAAGTCTCTGAAGTCCCTGCAGTCCCTGGTTCGGCTTCCTGGCGACGATCGGCACCGGCGCGTGCGGCTCGTTGGGGCGCTTCTTCTGGATCACCATCGCGGCAGGGTCGAGCTGGGCGCATTCCAGCGTCGTCGGCGTGGTGAGCAGGAACGGTTATGCTTGTTGAGGCGCCTTCTTCTTGCGCGGCCCGCCCGCCCGCTTGCGTTTCGGCGATTCCCCATGGGGGTCCCGGGCGGCAGCTTCCGTAAGAATATCCATCATCAGGGCTCTGCGATCCGTGGCGCGGGTCTGTTTCTTGATGATGATCTCCAGATTGACGAACATCGTAGCGAGGGCATTCTGAAAATCATCGTCCTGATCGAGTGGCTGCGGTGGCCGTTCCTTACCGAGCTCCATCCGCAGTGGTGCTTCGAGGAATTGCAACCTTTTGAGCACTGAGCCGCACAGGCCGGCTACAGCCCACAGAAGATCGCGGCCG
>DASWQX010000849.1:0-3859 GCA_036403495.1 Thermoanaerobaculia bacterium | reverse complement strand
CCCGACACCAGGAGAGATTCCATGGCAGACCAGAATGAGATTGCGACCGGCTCCGGCCTGAAGTACGTCGACCTCCAGGAAGGGACGGGCGACGTGGCCAAGGCCGGCCAGACCGTCTCCGTCCACTACACCGGCTGGCTGGAGAACGGCACCAAGTTCGACTCCAGCGTCGGCCGCGGCCCCTTCAGCTTCAAGCTCGGCGCCGGCCAGGTCATCCGCGGCTGGGACGAGGGGGTCGCCGGCATGAAGATCGGCGGCAAGCGCCGCCTCACCATCCCCGCCGACCTCGGCTACGGCACCCGCGGCGCCGGCGGCGTGATCCCGCCCAACGCGACGCTGATCTTCGAGGTGGAGCTGCTGGGGGTGAAGTAGGCATCCCTGCGGCCTGCGGCGCCCGGGCATAAATGCCCGGGCTACGCTGGAAACGAAAAGCCGGCTGAAGCCGGCTCAAACAGCGGCCGTAGAGATTGAGCCCCCTTCAGGGGGCTTCTTGGTTGAAGCGTAGCCCGGGCATTGATGCCCGGGCGGCGGCAAAGCCGATCCTCCCCCCCTCTGTGCTATCGTCGCCATCTCGGAGGGCAAACATGACCCAGAGCACCCCCGAGACCCCGCAGCATCCTCAGAACGCCCAACGCTCCGAAGCCGGCGACGCCCGGTTCCTCTCCACCAAGACGATCCCCCCGGAAGACCGGCTGATCTTCGCCCTCGACGTGCCGAGCGTCGACGAGGCCAAGCGGCTGGTCGAACTCCTCGACGACGCGGTGCAGTTCTACAAGGTCGGCCTCGAGCTGTTCGCCACCGGCGGCTACTTCGAGCTGATCGAGTGGCTGGTCGAGCGCGGCAACAAGGTCTTCGCCGACCTCAAGCTCTTCGACGTCCCCGAGACCGTCCGCTCCGCCGTCCGCCAGCTCCGCAACTGGCCGATCACGCTCACCACGGTGCACGCCGGCAGCGCCGCCATCCTGGACGCCGCCTGCCGCGAGAAGGGGGATCTCCGGATCCTCGCCGTCACCGTGCTCACCAGCCTCAGCCAGGAGGACCTGCGCGACATGGGCTTCCAAGCCGACGTCCACTCCCTGGTGCTGGCGCGGGCGAAGCAGGCGGTCGAGCTCGGCTGCGACGGCGTCGTCGCCTCGGGCCAGGAGGCGCGGAGCCTGCGCGAGACGCTGGGCGACGCGCCGCTGATCGTCACCCCCGGCATCCGCCCGGCCGAGAACCGCCCCGCGGACGATCAGAAGCGGGTGGTCACCGTCGAGCAGGCCCTCTGCAACGGCGCCGACTACCTCGTCGTCGGCCGCCCGATCCGCAACGCCCCCGACCCCTACCAGGCGGCTCGGCAGATCCAGGAGACCATCGAGGGGCTCTTCCTCTAGAAGCCTGAAAAGAAAAGCACGGGCCCTCCCCCCCGCCGGGAGGGCCCGTGAAGATTTGCATCAGTTGTCAAAGAACGGTGCTTCCGAGAGCCCGCCTTACTCGGCGGGCTTGGGAGCCGGCGCCGCCGCCGGGCTCGGGACGTGGCCGGCGGCCGGCCCCGCCGTGGGACCGTCCGGCGGCGGCGTGTCCGTCGCGTCCTTCTTCTTGCGGCGGAAGGTCGGGATGCCGAACTCCACCAGCTTGTCGTTCCGGTTCCCGTAGTGCTCCTTGAGACCGGTCCGCAGGAAGGTGGTCAGCTTCTTCCCATTCGACAGCGTCGCCCGGAGCTGCTTCGAGGCGAGTTGCTTGTTCGCGGCGTGCAGGTCCTGCTGCATGGCGAGGCTCCGGACGTCCTCCAGGAATCCCTGGAGCTTCACCCGCGAGGTCTCCAGGTGCGGCAGGTCGGCGGTGTTGGCCGCCAGGGTGTTGAGCAGGTGCTCCCACTCGGTCAGGTAATCGGAATAACGCGTCTGCTGCTTGGCCATGATCTTTCTCCTTTTGATAAGGCCTTCTTCGAGTTGACCCGGCTCCCTGGGCCGGGCGGTCCGTCCGCGGCGCGCCCGGGGAACACCCCCGGAATCGACGCTCACGGCCGGTGATTGCGCGAAGCGCACTTCTCTCAGGACTCCTCCCGAGAGCCCGCCTCACCTCCTTTCCCAGGCAAGCCGCCGTTCCAGCTCGACGCCCGTCTGTTGACTCTTCTACGGATATGGGAAACAATCCGTCTATGCACAACGATACGTGCTCCGCCAATCCAAGTCAAGCCCCCCTGAAGATCGGGCTCGGGACGTCTCTTCGCAAGCTTGCGGCGGGCGGCGCGAGGCTGAACGGCCGGGAGGGAGCTTGGAACGAGGGAGGGGAAGCCCGGCGCGGGACGCTCGACCTTGAGCCGTCCTGCTCCGCGCGTTGGATGTGCCGGAGGGAGCTTGGCCGGCCGGCAGCAAGCCTGAAACGGGCCGTCCCGAGATGGAGCGGGGCCCTTCAGGCTTGCGGCGAGGCGGATCAGGCTTGGCGCGACGAGCACAGGCTCAACCCAGCCCGCCTCAAAAGTGGCGCGCCGGAATCGGGGTTGGCTGGAGCCATCTCAGGCTCGGATCGGCTTGCGCAAGCCGGCTACGGCTCGTCGTCGCAAGCTCGATCCCGGGCGGCCGAAGCTTCAGGAGCCGGAGCGCCGCAGAAAAAAACGACCGGAGCCGGAGCGCCACGGGTCTTGGACGGAACCTGAGGGCCGCCCGTAAGCAGGAGGCGGCCCATCCCCGCGTCAAGGGAAGCCTCTCAGGATGGATGGGCCCGCGCAAGCCGGAAACGGCGGGCGCCGGAAGCACGCTCTTTGAAAACTGATGCACCGGATGCCAGCCGAGGGCCGCGCGGGAGGAGGGGGACCCTCGCCGCGTCGGCTGGCTTCCATGATTTCTTCGGCCTTCGGGTATCCTGAAGGCGGAGGTATCCAGATGCTCGCGCTCGTCCAAGACAACCTTCCAGCGCTCCGGGAGCTCGCGGTCAAGCACCGGGTCGAGAGGCTGGACCTCTTCGGATCCGCCGCCCGTGGTGACTTCGACCCGGAGACCAGCGACCTCGACTTCCTGGTGACCTTCGAGCCGATGCTCCCCGTGGACCACGCGGACAGCTATTTCGGCCTGCTCGAAGATCTCCAGCGCCTCTTCGGGAAGCGCATCGACCTCCTGGAACCCGAGCCGATCGAGAACCCCTACCTCCGGGAATCCATTGTGCGCTCCCGCAAGGTCCTCTATGAAGCAGCCTGATGCGCGGGCGTTCCTCTTCGACATTCAACGAGCCTGTCAGCTCATCGGTCAATTCACCGCCGGGATCGATTTCGCAGGCTATGCCGCAGACTTGAAGACCCGGTCCGCTGTAGAACGACAACTCGAAATTATCGGCGAAGCCCTGGGCCAGATGCTCAAGCTGTTTCCCGAGATGGAATCCCAATTCCCCGAAGCAGGTCGGATCATCGCCTTCCGAAACCGTCTCATTCATGGATATGCCTCGGTTTCGAATCCGGTCGTTTGGGGAATCCTGGAAAGAAACCTGCCTGAGCTTGCCGCCAGGATCGAGGCAATGCTCGCTCCTCAACAGTAGCCAAGAAAGGCCCCACGACCATGTACTGCCCCGAATGCGGTGGCGAATATCGGAAGGGCTTCACCCACTGCGCGGACTGCGACGTGGACCTCGTCGAGGCTCTTCCCGTGAAGACTCCCCTGCCGGACGTGGGGTTGGTGACGGTACTGGAGACCGGCGATCCCAGCGAGCTCGTCTTCGCGGAATCCGTGCTTCAGCAGGCAGGCATCCCGTTCGTCAAGAAGGGGGACTCCCTACAGGAGCTGTTCGCCTTGGGACGGTTGGGGACCGGCTTCAATCCCATCGCAGGCCCCGTCGTTCTCCTGGTGTCGGAAGATCAGGCCGAAGCCGCGGCGCAGCTCCTCGAGGA
>DASWQX010000848.1:0-2273 GCA_036403495.1 Thermoanaerobaculia bacterium | reverse complement strand
CGGCGCCACCCGGTCGCCTAGCGCCGCGTGGACCACCTCGCTGGCGTGGCGAGCGACGTCCAGGCCGACCTCGTCGAGCAGCGCGAAGGGGCCCACCGGCCACCCCCAGCGGGTCATCGCCTGGTCGACCCTCTCGATGTTCGCCCCCTCGGCGAGCATCCAGGCGGCCTCGTTGAGCATGGCGCCGAGGACGCGCGAGGTGAAGAAGCCGGGGCCGTCGCCGACCACGATCACGGTCTTGCCCATCGTCCGCCCCGCCGCGACCGTGGTCGCCAGCGTCTCGTCGGAGGTGCCGGGGTGGCGGATGATTTCGAGCAGCGGCATCTTGGCGACCGGGCTGAAGAAGTGCATCCCCACCACCCGCTCCGGCCGGCGGCTCGCCTCGGCGATGCGGGCGATCGGGATCGTCGAGGTGTTCGAGGCGAAGATCAGGCTCTCGGGCGCCACCGCCTCGGTCTCGCGCAGAACGGTGCGCTTGACGTCGAGGTCCTCGAAGACCGCCTCGATCACAAAATCGGCGCGCCGGAGGTCGTGATAATCGGCGGTGGGCAGGATGCGCGCGAGGTCGGTCTTGGCTTCGGCCTCGGTGGCGCGGCGGCGCTTGACGCGCTCGCGGAGCTGCTGCTGGCAGAAGGCGTAGCCGCGGCCCGCCGCCGTAAGGTCGCGGTCCTTGAGGACGATCCGCGCCCCCTTCTGCGCCATCACCTGGGCGATGCCGGCGCCCATGAAGCCGGCGCCGAGCACGCCCACGGTGCCGACCGGACGGGCGGCGCGGGCGATCTTCGCGGCGCGCGCCTCGACCTCGTTCTTGGCGAAGAAGATGGAGATCAGGTTCTTGGCGGTCTCCGAGGTGACCAGCTCGGCGAAGGCGCCGGCCTCGAGGTCGAGAGCGCGGCGAAGCGGCAGCTTCATCCCTTCGCGGACGATGTCGATGGCCACCAGCGGCGCCGGATAGTGGCCGCCGGTCTTCGCCATCAGGCCGGCGCGCGCCTTGTCCCAGACGACCGGGCCGCCCAGAGGGGTGCGCGAGAGGAAGTCACCGGCGCGGGAGACCAGGGACTTCTTCGCCGTCTTGACCTCTCCGCGGTCGCGGACCGCCCGTTCCGCCGCCGTGCGTAGATCGGTGGGATGGCAGGTGTCGTCCACCAGACCGAGGCGGCGCGCCTTGCGGGCGTCGAGCTGCTTGCCGGTGAGGATGAGGTCGAGGGCGTCCGGGACACCGATCAGCCGCGGCAGCCGCTGGGTGCCGCCGAGGCCGGGGAGGAGGCCGAGCTGCACCTCGGGGAGACCGAGCTTGGTCTTCGAGTGCTCGGTGGCCACCCGCCGCTTGCAGGCCAGGGCGAGCTCCAGGCCGCCGCCCAGGCAGGCGCCGTGGATCGCGGCGACGGTCGGGAAGGGGAGGGCGCGCAGGCGCTCCATCAGCTCGTGGCCGCGCTGCAGCATGGCGTGGACGTCCGCCAGGTCGGTCAACGCCAGCAACTCCTCGAGATCGGCGCCGGCCACGAAGCCGTCGGGCTTGCCCGAGTAGATCACCAGCCCCTCCGGGCGCTCGCGCTCCAGCCGGTCGACTTGGGCTTCGAACCACTCGAAGAGGCGGGTGGAGAGGGTATTGACCTTCTTTCCGGGATCGTCGAGGCGGAGCCAGGCGATCCCACCCTCGAGGGAGAGGGCACCGGGGGCGGAGGCGGTCTGAGCGGTCGGTGGCGCGGCTTCGATGACGTCCATGGCCGCCATCGTAGGGACGAATGCCGCAGTGTGTCAAGAACATGCCGCGGTGCGCGATGGCCGGATCTACGGACGGATCAATCCCCCGCCGGCTCCTCCAGGGTCTGGACGATCTGGGTGACCTCGACCTCGGCCTTGCGGATCTTGCCGCGGCAGAGGTCGAGGAGCACGGCGGCGCGGCGCAGCTCCTCGGCGAGGCGGTCGATGTCGATCTCCTCGCCCTCGATCCGCTCGAGGATGCCTTCCAGCTCGTCCATCGCCGCGCGGAAGCTCAACGGGGCCTCGGTCGGTTCGTTCTCTCGTTCGGCCATCATTCCTCCACTCAAGCGTCCTCCACTCGGCTGTTGAAATCCCCGCCGGCGACGCGGGTGGTGACGAGGTCGCCGGAGCGGACTTGGGTCCGCTGCCGGACGAGGTGCCCGGCGGCGTCGCGGGTCAGGCTGAAGCCGCGCTCCAGGGTGCGCTCCGGAGCGAGCTGCTGGCAGAGGCGCTCCACCCCCTGCAGGGTCGCGGCAGCCTCGCGGAGACGACCGCGGCCGGCGGCGGCG
>DASWQX010000847.1:0-1621 GCA_036403495.1 Thermoanaerobaculia bacterium | reverse complement strand
TGACGGTGATTACGGCGCGGAGATAGGCCTCGCGCGTGGGCAGCCGCCGGAAGAGGGCGCGGGGGGTGGCGACCACGGTGGTCAGCTTCCCTGAGGCCACGCAGTCGAGCGCCACCGACTCCTGCGCCCGCACCATCAGGGAGGTCTCGGTCTCCTGGTAGGGGGTCAGCGAGGGAGCGGGGAAGTAGACGATCCCCTCCTCGCGGCCGAACAGCCGCGCCGCCTCCATCCAGGTCAGGGCGTCGGCCTCGCGCGGCACCAGCACCAGCACCGGCCGCCCAAGGTCGCGCGCCAGCAGCTCGCCCACCCACGCCGCCGCCGGCACCGGCAGGCGCACCACGTCCCCCAGCCCCTGGAGAAGGGCCTTGTAGGGCGTGCTGCTACGTAGGATCCTGGCGAGATCCTCCCACACCGGGTCGGCCATGCAGGGAGTCTAACGTCGAAGAGGAACGGAGGATTCCTGGAGACCGATACCAGTTATCCTAGGGGGGAGGACCGGCATGCGACCTATTGTCCAAAAGAAGCTCCAGACCCTGAGAGATCGTTGCCTCAACGGGGCTCCGAAGGAGCCCAGGCATGTAGCCTGGGGCGTGAGCCCCAGGAATGAGAGCCCAGCCTCATCCGAGAGCCCCGGAGGGGCGACGGCACGATCCGAGGAAGACTGCCGTCGCCCCTCCGGGGCTCTGGGATGTTGTGGAAACCGGCGACCTAGGGCTGACGCCCCAGGCTACATGCCTTTGCCCCTTGCGGGGCAAGATTCCGCGGGCAGGACGCACCGATGAGAACCCAGTCCTCCGATACGCCTCCCGACATCGAGGAGATCGTCCTGGAACGCTACCGCCAGATGACGCCCTTCGAGAGGCTCATGCAGGTCTTTGAGCTGAACCGGATGGCCCAGCAGGTGGCCGCGATGAGACTGGAGGCCCAGTACGGCCCCAACCTCTCCGAGCGGGAGCTCCGGTTGCGACTGGCGGCGCTCTGGCTGGACCGGGAGACGATGATCGAGGCGTTCGGCTGGGACCCCGAGGTCGAAGGGTATTGATGGTCTCGCCGGAGGAGGCCCTGAAGGTCGTTCTCGAGGTCACCCGCCACCTCGACGAGCTCGGAGTTCCCTACGCGGTCGGCGGCTCCCTCGCCAGCTCTCTTCACGGAATCCCCCGCACGACCCAGGATGCCGATCTGGTGGCAGACCTGCGGCCCGGCAACGTGCAGCCCTTCGTGGCCGGCGTCTCCGAAGCCTTCTATGTCTCTCCGGAACGAGTGGCGCAAGCCGTCAGTCGGCGCTCGTCCTTCAACCTGGTCCACAACGGGACGGGCATCAAGGTCGATGTCTTCCTGCTCAAGGCGGATCCGATGTCTCTACAGGAGATGACCCGCCGCAAAACCTTTCCGGTCTCTGGCTCATTAGGGTCCTCACTCCAATTCGCTTCCGCCGAGGACACCATCCTCCAGAAGCTCCACTGGTTTCTGATCGGCAACCGCGTCTCGGAAAGGCAGTGGAACGACGTGCTCGGCGTGCTGAAGATCCAGAGGAAAAACCTTGACTTCGAATACTTGAAAGACTGGGCGAGGCGGATCGAAGTGGAGGACCTGCTGCGCCAGGCCTACGAGGATGCCGGGC
>DASWQX010000846.1:0-7086 GCA_036403495.1 Thermoanaerobaculia bacterium | reverse complement strand
CGCCCTGCCGGAAAGGATCGAAGATCCAGTACTCGGCAACCCCTGTGCGGTCATAGGCTTGCAGCTTGGGTCCCTTATCCAGCCGGCTGGTGCTGCGCGAGAGGATCTCGATCACCAGGTCCGGCGCTCCCTGGATGTTCTTCAATTCGACGATCGCGGCTCGCTCGTTCGAGACGAACAGCAGGTCAGGCTGCACGATGTCATGGAGAGAGAGGAGGACGTCGGTGGGCGCGACGAGGAGCCGCCCGAGCCGGTGGGCCTTGACGAACCCTGCCAGGCGGAGCGTGAGCTCGACGAGCAGATCCTGATGCGGCACGAAGGGGGCGGGGGACACGTAGTGCTCTCCATCGATGATCTCGTGGCGCTTACCGTCCTCGGGAATGAGGACGTAGTCTCGATAGGTCAGCTTGGGGGTGAGATCGTGGAGAGCCATGGCGCGAATCTCCTACTTCGTGAAGATCTCGGCGAGCGGTAGCTCGAACCCGGGGAGCAGCGGCGACGTCAGCACGTCCCTCGCGGCCGCAGAGAGGAACGGCTGCGGGTGGAGACCGCCGTCCGTCCGTTTCCACGCCTGGACGCCCTGCCGGAAAGGATCGAAGATCCAGTACTCGGCAACCCCTGTGCGGTCATAGGCTTGCAGCTTGGGTCCCTTATCCAGCCGGCTGGTGCTGCGCGAGAGGATCTCGATCACCAGGTCCGGCGCGCCCTCGACGTTCTTCTCCGCGGCGATGGAGGCTCTCTCACTGGAGATGAAGAACAGGTCGGGCTGGACGATGTCGTGATCCGACAGGAGGACGTCCGCGGGCGCGAAGAAGAAGAGGCCGAGGCGGTTCGTCTCGATGAAGCCGCCGACGCGGAGAGTCAGGCGGAAGACCAGCTTCTGGTGGGAGAGGAAGGGGGCCGGGGTCACGTAGTGCTCTCCATTGACGATCTCGTGGCGCTTGCCGTCCTCGGGGAGAAGGGCGTAGTCCCTGTAGGTCAGCTTGGGGGAGAGATCGTGGAGAGCCATGGCGCGAATCTCCGGTCGCGGTCTATCGTAACACGACCGCGGGATTGAGCCCGATCGCAGCGTCCCGGCGCTGGTGAGGTTCCGTAGCAGCGTAATCTATCACCAGAAAGGGCGCCGGAACATCCAGGCTGGCTTCAGCGGTTATCTACCTAGTTATAATGGTGCGCCCCGCCCTGCGGCGGCACACCCCGGAATTCGAATCCAGCGGAGCACTCTACATATGGCCAAAGCGCGCGTAGCCGTTCTCAAGACCAAGCCCGAGACGATCCTGGAGGACGTCGGGCGCACCATGGAAATGGGCGATGTCTGGAAGTACCTCGCCTCCGGCGCCACCACGATCCTCAAGGACAACATCTCCTGGCACTTCCCCTTCCCCGGGGCGAACACCACCCCCTGGCAGCTCGAGGGGACGATCCAGAAGCTCCGCGCCGACGGCTACACGGATCAGGTCTGCGTGCAGAACAACACCGTGGTGACCGATCCCAAGAAGGGCGAGCGGCTCAACCGCTACCTGCCGGTGCTCGACAAGTACGACGTGCCGGTGCGCTACAACTGCTTCGCCGACGACCTGAAGTGGATCACCTACAAGCCCAAGGGGAAGATGCTGGTGCTGCCGCAGATCTACCCCGAGGGGATCACCATCCCCGAGTTCTTCCTCGGCAAGAACATCGTCCACCTGCCGACGGTGAAGTGCCACATCTACACCACCACGACGGGGGCGATGAAGAACGCCTTCGGCGGCCTGCTCAACACCCGCCGGCACTACACCCACTCGAACATCCACGCCACGCTGGTCGACCTGCTGACGATCCAGAAGGAGATCCACCCGGGGCTGTTCGCGGTGATGGACGGCACGACCTGCGGCAACGGCCCAGGCCCGCGGACGATGATCCCGGTCGAGAAGGACTTCATGATGGCCTCCGGCGACCAGGTGGCGATCGACGCGGTGGCGGCGAAGATGATGGGCTTCGACCCGATGTCGATCCCCTACATCCGGCTGGCGCACGACGCCGGCCTGGGCGTCGGCGATCCGCGCGACATCGAGATCGTCGGCGAGGACGTCTCGAAGTGGAACTTCCACTTCTCGGTGGGGGACAACGCGGTCTCCCGCTTCGGCGACCTCGTCTGGTTCGGGCCGCTGAAGGGGCTGCAGAAGCTCTTCTTCCGCACGCCGCTGGTCTATTTCTTTGTCTTCGGCTCGTACTTCTACCATGACTTCGCCTGGTACCCGACCGTGGGCAAGCGCCGCATCGAGCAGTACGCCAAGACCAGCAAGTGGATGCGCCTCTTCGAGCAGTATCCGGAGACGGTCCAGGAAGAAGAGAAGGCGGCCTGAGCCCCACCCTCCCCTCCGGCGAGCCCGCGGCAGACCTGACGACCTCTCCTCCCACGGCACCGGCCAGCGCCGGAACGCCGGAAGGTCGAGGCCCGGGCCTCGACCGCTTGGGTCGGCAGATGATGGTGCCGCTGATCCTGGGCGTGCTCGTGGTCGTCGGCCTCGCCCTGACGGCGAACCCGCGCGCGCTCGCCCGCAGCCTGCGCGACTTCGACCTCTGGCTGCTGGTGCCGGTGCTGGCGCTGTCGGTGCTCAACTACGGCCTGCGCGCCCTACGCTGGGAGTACTACCTCCGGCGGCTCGGCGCCACGCTGGCGCCGGGGCGGGGCCTGGCGATTTTCCTGGTCGGATTCGTGCTGTCGGTGACTCCCGGCCGGGCGGGCGAGCTCGGCAAGGCCTGGCTGGTGCGCGAGCTGGGGGGCGGGCGCGCGATGCGGGTGGTATCGGCGGTGCTGGCCGAGCGGGTGACCGACGTGCTCGGCACCATCGTGCTGATCGGCTTCGGAGCGCTGCCGCTCCCCGGCGGCCCCTGGATCGCCGCGGCCTGCCTGGCGGGAGTCGTCGCCGTGGTGGTGCTGCTGACCTGGCGGAGAGGGGCCGAGCTGGTCTTCGCGATCCTCCGCAGGATGCCGGTGATGGGCTCGCGGGTGCCGCACCTGGTCGAGATGTATGACCGCCTGCGGGAGCTGCTCTCGCCGGGTCTCGCGGTGGGGGCGATCCTGGTGGCGACGGTGGCCTGGGCGGCGGAGGGGCTGGGCTTCTGGCTGGTGGTCCGCAACTACGCGCCGAAGGCAGGATTCCTCCTGGCGGTCTTCAACTACACGGCGGCGAGCATCCTCGGCGGCCTCTCGATGCTCCCCGGCGGCCTCGGAGCCGCCGAAGGCTCGCTCGCGGCCCTCCTCCACGAGCAGGGCCTCACCGCGGCGGACGCCAGCTCGATCACCCTGGTCATCCGCGCAGCCACCCTCTGGTTCTCGGTCCTCTTCGGCGTCGTGGCGCTGCCGTTCGTGGCGCGGTGGCTGGCGGCCCGCGAGAGCCCGGGCATAAATGCCCGGGCTACACCGAACAGAAAAGCCGGCTGAAGCCGGCTCAAAAAGCTTCGCGGTGTTTTTTGGAGTCCCCTTCAGGGGGCTTTTCTTTTGAGACGTAGCCCGGGCATTGATGCCCGGGCGGGGCGGCGCCTATCTTTGAGGTGCCAAATTGGTACCTCAAAAAAGCCGGAACCTACGCCGTTTTCTGCCCGCACTCCGGGCAGAACCGCGGGCTCCCTTCCATCTCGGCGCCACAGCCCGTGCAGTGCTTCTTCTGCAGCGTCGAGGTGCCGCATTCGGGGCAGAACTTGGCGCCGCCGGTCTTGGCACCACAGGACTTGCAGAGGGCGCCGGTGACCTGGCCAAGGTCGCGGCTCTTGACCCAGTCGACCTCCTGCGCCTTCTGGATGACCTGCTGCTTGGCGGCTTCGGCCTGGGCGGAGGCGATCTCCTCGTCGAGGTCGGGCGCGCACCATTCGCAGAGGCCCGCCTGGGCGTTGAAGCAGACCGGCCCGCAGACCCACTTTCCGCAGCGCGTACACTGCTTGAACATGGGGCGGATCTCTTCGGTCGCCTCCTTGAGCGCGGCATCATGGGCCGGTCCCCCGACGGCGCGCTGGATCTGGTAGGCGGTATCCGAGACCTTCCCGAAGAGACCGCCGAAGAGGCTCCCCGCGACCTCGGCCGCCGACGCGGCAAGACCGAGCTTCGAGGTCTGAAAGGTCGACAGGTAGCCGTTGCCGCACTTCTCGCAGTAGAACTTGAACTGATACCCGCGATCGGTGGAGAGATCCTGGTAGTTCCCCGTGAAATCGACTGTGCCCATCGTTCCGTCCTTCTCCGCTGTAGAGGTGTGATCAACGCGAATGGTAGCACGGCGGAAAGGGCCAGAATCTGTGCCACAGTAAGCGTTCCATGGGCACCCCGCGCCGTCCGCTCCTCGCAGCCGTCCTGGCGCTGGCGCTCGTCCTGCGCCTCGCCCATCTGTGGGCGGTGCACGGCCAGCCGTTCGTGGCCGGGCTGGCGATGGACAGTCAGGAGTACGACCGCTGGGCACAGCAGATCGCGGCCGGCGACTGGCTGGGCTCGCGGGTGTTCTTCCAGGCGCCGCTCTATCCGTATCTGCTGGCGATGGTCTATACGCTGCTGGGGCACCGGCTGGCGCTCGTCTATCTCCTCCAGATCCTCCTCGCGGTCGCCGGCTGCTGGGCCCTCTACCGCGCCGGCCGCGAGATGGATTCCGAGGGCACGGGGCTGGCGGCGGCGCTGCTCGCGGCGGTGTACGGGCCGTTCCTGTTCTACGACACGCAGATCCTCAAGGAATCGCTCGCCGTCACGGCGACCAGCTTCCTGCTCTGGGCGCTGGCGGCGGCGCGGGCGAGCCCCGGCCTCGCGCGATGGCTGGGCGCCGGCGCAATCCTCGGGGTGCTGGCGCTGCTGCGCGAGAACGCGCTGCTCCTCGTCCCCTTCCTCCTGCCTCTGGCGTGGAGACGAGAGGATCGCTGGGCGGGATTCGCTCGGCGCGGTGGTGTGCTGGTCGCCGGGCTCGCCCTCGCGCTCCTGTCGGTGGCGCTCCGCAACGGAGTCGTCGGCGGCCTCTTCCTGCCGACGACGTCGCAAGGCGGAGTGAACTTCTATATCGGCAACCACGCGGGAGCCGACGGCACCTATCAGCCGATCGTTCCCGGCAAGCAGATCCCGGAGCTCGAACGGAAGGAGCCGGCACGCCTCGCCGAGCAGGCCTTGGGCCGCCGGCTCTCCGCCGGCGAGGTGTCGAGCTACTGGCTGGACAAGGCTCTCGATTGGGCGCGGGAACATCCAGGGGACTTCCTGCGGCTGCAGCTCCGCAAGCTCGGCATGTTCTGGAGCTGGTACGAGTGGCCGGACGCCGTGGACTACTACTACGTGAAGACCGTCTCGCCGCCGCTCCGCCTGCCACTGCTCGAATTCGGCGGCGCCGCGATCCTTGCCCTGGCAGGAGCCATCCTCGCCCGCCGCCGGCTCGCCGCCTTCGCGCCCGCCCTGCTCTTCGCGCTCGGCTGGATGGCCTCGACGGTGATCTTCTTTCTCTTCGCGCGCTACCGCCTGCCCGTGGTGCCGGCCCTCCTGCTGCTCGGCGCCGTGACGGTGGCGGCGATTCCCGACGCCTGGCGGTCGCGCCGCAGGCAGGCGATCGGCCTCGCGGCGATCTGCGCAGTCGCCTTCCTCCTCCCTCGCGCGGTGGGCTTCACGCCGCGGATGGACCTCGTGCACTACAACCTCGGCCGGCTCTACGAGGAGCAGGGGAGGCCGGACGAGGCGAGCACGGAATACCGCGCGGCCCTCGCGCTCAATCCCAGGGACTTCCTCGCCTGCCTGAACCTGGGGAACCTCGCCGCCCGGCAGCGCGAATGGCCGGAGGCGCTACGTTTCTACCAGCAGGCCGCGGCGCTCGAGCCGCGCTCGGACGACGCCGAGAGCAACCTGGGCGGCGCCTATCTGGCGATGCGGGATCTCGCCCAGGCGGAGGCGCACCTCGACCGCGCTCTCGCGCTCAACCCGGCGAACCTGCCGGCGCTCCAGAACAAGACGCTGCTCCTCGCCCGCCGCGGCGACCTCGCGGGAGCCCGCGAGCTCAACCGGCGCCTGCTGGAGATCGATCCAGAGAACCCGGGAGCGCTGCGGCTCAAGGAGAAGTTGCAGGCGGCGCCATAGGCGTCCCCGGCAGGAGCTCGTACACCCGGTTAGTGTCGTCCTGGTAGCGCAGCGCGAAGAGCTGCGGGCGCGCGTCCGCCCACTGCTGCTCCATCGAGAAATCGAACTGCGGATAGCGGCTGAGGTGGACCCAGCGGATGTGCTGCTTCGCCAGGTTCGCCACCCAGGCGTCCGGATCGGGATCGACCCGCGGCTGGCACTGCGGGTATTCGGACGCCCGGCGGTGATCGGCGCGGTTGATGTTGATGTAGCGCGACGCCCGCTCCAGGCGCGGCCCCATGGCCGGATACTGGAAGTAGTTGTTGGGCGAGTGGACGGAAGCCACGGCGCCGTCGGCGCCATTCTTGTCCAGCCAGTCCCAGCCACCCGCGAACATGCGGGTCGAGGTCATGTGGACCGTGAACTCGCCGGCCAGCGCGCGGCCGCGGTCCTCGACGCGGAAGGCGGTGAGGACGGGAGCCAGGAGGAGCGCCGCCGCCGTGGCGGCCAACGAGGCCACGCGCCAATGGCGGCGGAGGAACGCCCGCAGCGCCGGCGAAAACGCGAGCAGGACGGCGGCGACGTCCGCCACCCCCATCGCGACGCGCACGCCGCGCGGCATCTGGCTGTGGAGCTGGAGCATCCCCTGCGCCAGCAGGGCCAGGGTGAGCCCCTCCATCCAGCCGTCGCCGATTCTTCGACGCTCGCCGATCACCACGCCGCCGGCGAACACGAGGCCGAGGGCGGGCATCAGGTAGCGGACGTTGGCGAAGACGTTCATGTTGTTCGAGTAGGGCACGGTGAACCAGAAGGCCAGCTCGAACCAGATCTGCGCGCCGACGATGAGCGACTCCCGCCGCCGCGCGCGGCCGAGGCCGAAGGGTATGCAGAACGCCGCCAGCAGCATCACGAAAGTCTGCGGCCCCAGGCCCAGCTCGACCTCCGCCGGCTTGGTGATGCCCAGGAACGTGTCGGCCAACCAGCCCTTGCGGATCATCGGCCGCCAGAGGTCGAGCACCGAGTTCTTGCGCGGCATC
>DASWQX010000845.1:0-8925 GCA_036403495.1 Thermoanaerobaculia bacterium | reverse complement strand
GGTGAGGCCGAGGTTGCGGTGGTTGCGGACCTTCAGATAGTCGTCCGCGAAGCCGATGCCGCCGAACAGGGTGGTGACGACCACCACGATCCAGACGTAGACGTTGCCGAGGTCGGCGAACAGAAGCGTCGGCACCAGGGTGGCGAAGAGGATCAGCAGCCCCCCCATGGTCGGCGTCCCCGCCTTGACCAAATGCGCCTGCGGCCCGACCTCGCGGATGTTCTGGCCGACCGACAGGCGCCGGAGCTGGCGGATGAACCAGGGGCCCAGGATCCAGGAGAGGGCCAGCGCCGCGATCATCGCCGCCACCACCCGGAAGGTGATGTAGCGGAAGACGTTGAAGGCCGGGATCAGCTCCCGCAGCCCGTAGAGGAGCCAGGTGAGCATCAGTGCGCGCCCTCCCCGGCTCCGACCAAACGCCTGACGACCTTGTCGAGGCCCACTCCGCGCGAGCCCTTGACCAGCACCACGTCGCCCTCCCGGACCTCGGCGGCGGCCCAGTCGGCGGCGGCCGAAGCGTCGGGCAGCCAGACGTCCGCCTTCATCGCGCGCGACAACTCGCCGACCCCCACGACCGTGAAGCCGAGCTCGGCCGCCCGCTCGCCGGCCTCGCGGTGGAAGCGCGGCCCCTCGGGACCCAGCTCCAGCATGTCGCCCAGAACGGCGATCCGCCGCTCGGCCGGGAACGCCGCCGCGCTCTCCAGCGCCCGGGCGACGGCGTCGGGGTTCGAGTTGTAGGAATCGTCGACGATCAGGGCCCCTTGCGCCGTGCGGTGGACTTCCCCGCGCATCGCCGCCGGCTTGACGCCGCCCACCGCCGCCGCGATCTCGTCGAGGGTCAGGCCGAGCGCCCAGGCGACCGCCGCCGCCGCCACGCAGTTCTCGACGTTGTAGAGGCCGTGCAGCGGCAGGCGGACCTCCGCCGAGCTCCCCCCGGCCTCCAGCGTGAAACGGCTGCCGACGCCGCCGTCCGGCGCGGGCGCGATGTGGCGGGCGCGGACTTCGGCGTGCTCGGCGCCCAGGCCGTACCAGACCACGCGGGCGCCGTGCCGCCGGGCGATCCGCGTCACCTCGGGGTCGTCGGCGTTGGCGACGATGAAGCCGCCGGGGGCCAGCCCGGCCAGGATCTCCGACTTCGCCTCGGCGATCGCCTGGACGGTGCCGAAGAACTCCAGGTGGACGGGGCGCACGACGGTGAAGACGGCGGCGTCCGGACGGCCGAGCAGCGAGAGCTGGTGCAACTCGCCCGGCGTCGACATCCCCATCTCGGCCACCATCCACTGCGTGCCGTCCGGCACGTTGAGGAGCGACAGGGGAAAACCGTAGAGGTTGTTCAGGTTCCCCTGCGTCCAGGCGGTGCGGAAGCGGGAAGCGAGGAGGGCGCCGAGGATCTCCTTGGTGGTGGTCTTCCCCGCCGAGCCGGTGATGCCGACCAGCCGCTCCGGCGTCCGCGTGCGGACGAAGCGCGCGAGGTCGTGGAGGGCCTGGAAGGTGTCGTCGACGCGGATGAGGGCGCCGGTGGACGGCGCGGAGAGCTCCAGATCTTGCTGGACGATCGCCGCCGTGGCTCCCCGCGCCAGGGCATCGGGGACGAAGCGGTGGCCGTCGGTGTGGGCGCCGCCGAAGGCGAAGAAGACCTCGCCGCCGCGGATGGCGCGCGAATCGATCGCCGCTCCGTCGATCAGGGCGTTCGGGTCGCCGGCCGTCACCCGGCCGCCGACCGCGTTCGCCGCGTCAGCGACCGACAGCCGAGCCAAAACGCTCCTCCAGGGCCTTGGCCGTCTCCTCCAGGTCGGAGAACGGCAGTTTCCGGTCGCCGATCGTCTGCTCTCCCTCGTGCCCCTTGCCGGCCACCACCACGGCCCAGCCGGGCTCGGCGGCGGCGATGGCGGCGCGGATCGCCTCGCGGCGGTCGGGCAGCAGCCGGTAGGAGGCGTTGCCGCTCGCCTTCAGCCCCTCCTCGACGGCGGCGAGGATGGCGAGCGGGTCCTCGCTACGCGGGTTGTCCGAGGTGGCGATCACCAGGTCGGCCAGCTCGCCGGCCACCCTCCCCATCATCGGCCGCTTGCCGCGGTCACGGTCGCCGCCACAGCCGAAGACGACCGCCACCTTGCCGCCCCCCACCACCTCGCGCGCCGAGCGCAGCGCGGCGTCGAGGGCGGCGTCGGTGTGGGCGTAGTCGATGAAGACGGCGAACGGCTGGCCACGGTCGACCGGCTCCATCCGACCGGGCACCGGCCGCTGCGCGGCGAAGGCCTCGGCGATGGCGGCGTGCGGCAGCTCCAGGGTCTCCGCCAGGGCCGCCGCCGCCAGCAGGTTCGACAGGTTGTAGCCGCCGAGCAGGTGCGAGACGAACGGCACCTCGCCGCGCGGGGTGACCAGCACGCCCCGGATGCCCTCGATGCTCATCGTCACGTCGCGGACCGAGACCTCCCCGCGCTCGCCGAAGGTCAGGGCGTCGGGGATCTCGGCGGCGAGCCGGCGGCCGTAGGGGTCGTCGACGTTGACCGCCGGCCGGCGCCCGGGCTTGAGCATGTCGAAGAGGCGGCGCTTGGCCGCGAAGTAGTCCTCGAAATCGCTGTGGAAGTCGAGGTGGTCGCGGGTGAGGTTGGTGAACGCCGCGGCGTCGAACTCGGCGCCGGCCACCCGCCCCATCACCAGGGCGTGGGAGGAGACCTCCATGACGACTGCGGCGGCGCCGTCGTCGCGCATCGCGCGCAGCAGCCGGAAGAGGTCGGAGGCCTCGGGCGTGGTGTGCGCCCCGGCGTAGCTCCTCTCCCGGAAGCGGTAGCCGAGCGTGCCGATGAACCCCGCCGGGTGGCCGGCGGCGGTCAGGATCGCGGCGGTGAGGGTGGCGACGGTCGACTTGCCGTTGGTGCCGGTCACCCCCGCCAGGATCAGCTCGCGCTCGGGGTGGCCGTAGGCGCGGGCGGCGAGCGGGCCGAGCAGCGCGCGGGGAGATTCCGTGACCAGCCAGGGGACGGTTACGGCGGTCTCCGGCTCGCGGCCGACGACCGCCACCGCTCCCGCCGCCACCGCCGCCGCCGCGAAGGCGCGGCCGTCGAAGCGCTCGCCGGGGAGAGCCACGAAGAGGTCCCCCGGGCGCACCCGCCGCGAGTCGTGCTCGACGCCGGCGATCTCGGGGTCGGCTCCGGCCGCGCCGGCGAGCCCGAAGCCCGCGATCAGCTCAGCGAGGCGCATGCGGGCGCCCTCCCTTGGCATTGGCAACGGGAACCGCTCCGGGATCGGCCGACGGGATCTCCGGCGCGTCGTGCTCGTCGCCGTCGGCCATCGAGTCGTCCATCCGGACCGCGGGGCGGACCGCCGTCGCCGTGGCGCCCGGCGGCAGCCGCGCCAGCATCATCTGCGTCGACTGTCCCCTCCAGATCGCCGGCCGGTCGCGCTCTGGGTGTACACCGCGGTAGAGCAGCACCTGCCGGATGATGGCGCCGAAGGCGGGCGCCGCCACCTGCGCGCCGTAGTATTCGTTTCCCTGCGGCTCGGCGATCGCCACCAGCCCCACCAGCGCCGGGCGGTCGGCCGGCGCGAAGCCGACGAAGCTCGGCAGGTAGCCGCGGTAGCCGCCGCGCACGGGGATCTGCGCCGTGCCGGTCTTGCCCGCCACGCGGTAGCCGGCGACCGCCGCCGACTTGCCCGTCCCCTCGATCACCACCCCTTCGAGCAGGCGGGTGAGCTCGGCCGCCGTGGCGGTCGACATGGGACGGCCGATCACCGGCGGCGAGGCGAACTTCGCCAGCCGCACTTCGCCACGCTCCGGGCCACGCTCCAGGCGGTCGCCACCGCTCACCGCGGCCACCATGTGAGGTTTCAGCAGCACTCCGCCGTTGGCGACCGCGCCGGCGGCGGCCACGAGCTGGAGGGGGGTCACCGAGACCCCCTGCCCGAAAGCGATGTAGTCCTTCTCCAGCAGGCTCCAGCGTTCCACCGGATGGAGGATGCCGGCGCTCTCCCCCGGCAGGTCGATCCCCAGCGGGCGGCCGAAGCCGAGGCCCCGGATGGTGTCGTAGAACCGCTGGTTGGTCATTCGCTGGGCCACGCGGATGACCCCGATGTTGCTCGAGTGCGCGATCACCTGCGCGAAGCTCAGCATGCCGTAGCGCTCGTGGTCGTGGACGCGGATGTCGCGAAAGAGCGTGATCGTGCCCATGCCGCAATCGATCCGGTCGCTCGCCCGCACCACGCCGGCCTCCAGGGCGGCGGCGGCGGTGACCATCTTGAAGGTCGAGCCGGGCTCGTAGACGTCGGCGATCGCCCGGTTGCGCCAGCTATCGGGCAGATAGGCGGAGAAATCGTTGGGATCGAACGTCGGATAGGAGGCCATCGCCAGCACGCCCCCCGTCCGCGGATCGAGGAAGATGGCGCTGCCGCGCTTGGCGTGGCGCTCCTCGATGGCCCGCGCCAGCTCGCGCTCGACGATGTGCTGCACGGTGGCGTCGAGCGTCAGGTAGAGGTCGTGCCCCGGCTCGGGCTCCGCCGAGGAGAGATCGGGCGCCGCCACCGTCCCCTGGCGGGCGTCGCGCAGCACGGTCCGCTTCCCCGGCTTGCCGGTGATCTCGCGGTCGTAGACCAGCTCGAGGCCGGCGAGTCCGTGGTTGTCGGTGCCGACGTAGCCGAGCACCTGCGCGGCGAGCTCGCCCATCGGGTAGTAGCGCTTGCTCTCGGGGACGAAGTAGAGACCCTTCAATCCCAGGGCGTGGACCTTGGCGGCGGTGGGCGGATCGAGCTTGCGCGCCACCCAGATGAACTCGCGGTCGCCGGTGAGCTGGCGGGCCAGCTTGACGCCGTCGAGGCCGGGGATGGCGCGGGCGAGCGCCGCGGCGGCCGCCGCCGGCTCCTCGATCTCCGGCGGCACGGCGTAGACCGAGTCGACCTGGATCGACACCGCGAGCTCGCGCCCCTGGGCGTCGTAGATCGTCCCCCGCGGCGGATCGAGGGCGACCACCCGCTGCTGCTGGCGCTCGGCCTTGTTCGAATAGTGGTCGTAGCGGACCACCTGCAGGTCGTAGAGCCGGGCGGCGATCAGCAGCACCCAGAGGATGCCGAAGCCGGCGACGAAACCGATCCGGCGCCTCACGGCAGCTCCTCCCAGAACACCACCTGCTCCAGGGCCGGCGGCTGGAGGCCGAGCTCGCGCACCGCCCGCTTCTCGATCACCTGGGGGCTGGCGAGGTAGGCCGCGTCCAGCCGGAGCTGCCGCTCCTCGCGGGTGCTGGCGGTGAGCTCGCGCTCCAGCTTGTCGATACGGTAGCCGGTGCGCGTCACCTCCAGGTGGATCCAGGTGTAGGCCAGCAGGCTGCCGCCGAGGCAGACGACGACCACCAGCACCATCGCCAGCTCGCGCAGGCGGCGCCGGTCGCGCTCACGCACGAGATAGGAGTTGGCCACCGGCCGCGTGAAGGCATAGGCGTTCCGCAATGCTTCAGAGCCTCCGGGCCGCGCGCAGCTTGCCGGAGCGCGAGCGCGGGTTGAGGTCGATCTCGGCCTCGGTGGGGCGCAGCGGCTTGCGCGTCAGCACCTCGATCAACTGGGTCTCCGAGCGCGAGCGCCCGGTCACCCGGTCGACCTCGCCGTGGGCCAGGCCGCGCAGGGTGTTCTTGACGATCCGGTCCTCCAGGCTGTGGTAGGAGATCACCACCAGCCGGCCGCCGGTCGCCATCATCCGCACCGCCTCCTCGATGCACCGCTCGAGGCCGGCCAGCTCCTGGTTGACCGCGATGCGCAGCGCCTGGAAGACGCGCGTGGCGGGATCGATCTTCACCTCGCGCGCCGCCCGCGGCCCCTTGGTCACGGCGATCAGCCGCTGCAGCTCAGCCGTGGTCTCGATCGGCCGCTCGCTCCGCGATCGCGCGATCGCGCGGGCGATCCGCCGCGCCTGCCGCTCCTCGCCGTAGTCTCTGAAGATCGTCTCCAACTCTCCCTCCGAGGCCTGGTTGACCAGGTCCGCCGCGGTCGTTTCGCTCAAGCCCATCCGCATGTCGAGCGGCCCGTCGAAGCGGAAGCTGAAGCCCCGCTCGGGCGACTCGAGCTGCAGCGAAGACACGCCGAGATCGGCCAGGAAGCCCGCGATCCCGCGGATTTCGAGGCCGGCCAGAGTCTCTGCGAGCCGGTGGAAGTTGGCCTGCACCAGCCGCACCCGCGGGCCGAAGACGGCGAGCCTCTCGCCGGCCCGCGCCAGCGCCTGGGCGTCGCGGTCGATGCCCAGCAGCCGGACGTCCGGCGAGGCTTGCAGCAGCGCCTCGGCGTGCCCTCCCAGCCCCACCGTGCCGTCGACGAACAGCCCGCCCCGTTCGGGCGCGAGGAACTCGAGGGTCTCGGCGAGGAGGACCGGTACGTGCTGGACGTCCATGGCTTTGCGCTCGTCGCTTTCGCGCTGCTGATAGTCGGGCTCCGGCCTCCGCCCCCGATCGCCGGGCCGCGCTCAGATCCCTTGCAGGCTGAGAGCACGGAAATCCTCGTCCGTGAAGGGCTGCTCCGCGAGCCGCGACACGAACCGTTCGTGGTTCCACACCCCCAGGTGGTCGAGCTGGCCGCTCACCACCACATCGCCGTTGATGCTCGCGCTCTCCCGCAGGATCTGGGGGACCAGGATCCGCCCTTGCATGTCCAGCCGCACCTGCTGGCCGAAATAGCTCACCCGCTCCAGGTAGCGCATCTTGGCGCGGTCGGTCGACGGCGTCGCCGCCAGCCGGGTCTCGATCTCCTCCCAGACCGGCAGCGGATAGAGCAGCGCGGAGTCGCCGGTGACCGACGTCACGAACAGGTCGAGGCCATAGCGCTCCTCCAGCAACCGCCGGAAATCCGTCGGAATCTTCAGGCGACCCTTTTCGTCGATCTTGGCTGGAGCGCTTCCGCGGAACATGACCCGCCCCCAATGACGGCTGACTGAGGTGGAATCCTAGCAGTCAACTCCACTTTTGTCCATTTTTTTCCACTCGACTCCACTCTTAGCTCCGCAAGGGTCCGGCAACGCGCGAAAACAAGGCGCAAGAGGGATTTGCGATTTGGAAAGGGAAACGGAACTAAAAACGCCCGCGAGAGCTTCGCGGGCGTTTTCAAGAGACGGCCTTGGAGGGTTTCAGATCCCCGGCGGCTTGGTGGGGGGCGGCGGGGTTTCGGCCGGCGCGGCGACCGGCGGCGGCGTGGAATCGACCGGCTTGGGCACCGGCAGCGAGCCCGGCGCGGTGGGATCGGTCGAGTTCGCCGTCGGCGGCGTGGTGCCGAGCTGGAGGGTGGGCGTCGGAGCCGGCGCGGCGGCCGCGGCGCCCGGTGCGCCTGGCGCGGCCGGCGCCGCCGGATTGCTCCCGGGGATGCCGAGGCCGGCTCCCCCTTCGTCGCCGTTCTGCGAGGCGAGCTGGCGCCGGAAGTTGGCGGCCTCCGCCGGCGGGTTCGCCACGATCAGCGACTTCTTCTCCAGCTCCACCATGTACTTGGCGACCTCCTGCTTGAACACCCGCTCCTGCTCCTTGGCCTGGATCGCCGCCTGGACCTCGGAGAACGGCGGCACGCGCGATTCGCGGCGGTCGAGCACCTGCACCAGATGGAGGCCGCCGCGCGCCTGCACGGGATCGCTGATCGCCCCCTTCGGGAGCTTCCAGACCGCGGTCTCCAGGTTCTTGTCGAGGTCGCCGGGCGACACCCAGCCGAGGTCGACGGCGGCGCTGGTGGCCCCCTTCTTCGAGCTGTCCGCGACGGCGTCGGCGAGCGAGGCGCCCGCCTGGACCTTGGCCCGGAGGTCCGCGGCGACCCGCTGGCGGTCGCCGGCGGCTCCCGGCCCCTCGTCGAGCACCACCACCTCGCGGAGCTGGAGCTGCTCGGGCTGGCGGAAGCTCTCGAGGTTCTTGCGGTAGTAGCGCCGCTGGTCCTCCTCTTCCACCTTGACCCGGCTCTGCACCTCGCGCCCGCGCACCTCCTGCACCCGGAGCTGGTTCTTGATCTGGGCGCGCAGCGCGGCCTCGGTCATGCCGGACTGCGCCAGGGCCGCCCGCAGCTCGTCGTCACTCTTCAGGTTGTAGTTCTGCTTGAGCTGCCCCATGGCGGTGTCGACCTGGGCGTCGGAGATCTCGACCGCGAGCTGGTCGGCGCGCGACTGGAGCAGCAGCTCGCGGAACAGGTCGGCGTAGGCGATCTCGCCCGCCTGGGCGAGCTGGCGCTGGCGCTCGTCGCCGTCCTGCTCACGGTGCAGGACGTCGCGCACCACCTCGTCGCGGTGCTGCTGGTACTCGTAGAGCGTCGCGATCTGGTCGTTGACCCGCAGGACGATGCGGTTGAGCACGTCGGCGCCGGCCGCCGGAGCCAGCGCGAGCGAGAGGGCGAGCAGGAGGGTCAGGCTAGGAAGTCTTCTTGGCATGAGTCTCATTGTAGGAACCTGCGTATCCGAACGGAAGATTCCGCTCGTAAACCTTGACATTGTAGCGTCCCCGGGCCGCCTGGACCAGCGACTTCAGCAGCTCGTCGGCGCGGCGCTGGCGCAGGCGGGCGAGGATCTCCCCGCGCGCGGCGGCCGGCGGCACCACCTCGGCCGGCTGATGGTCGACCACCTGGAAGAGGTGGAAACCGTATTCGGCCGGCACGATGGGGCTCACCTCACCGGGGCGTAGCGCGAAGATAAGGTCGGCGAACGCGGGGGGGAGGTCGCCGCGCGCCAGCTCCCCCTGGTAGCCGCCGGCGTCGGCGCGCGGACCGCCCGCGAGCTGGCGCGCGACCTCCTCAAAGGGCTTCCCACCCACGATCTCGCGCCTCGCCCGCTCGGCCGTCCGGCGGTCGGCGGTGAGGATCTGCCGCAGCTTCACCCGTTCCGGCCGCGCGAACTCCGCCGCGTTCCGCCGGTAGTAGAGGTCGACCTCGGCGGTGCCCGGCTCCTGCCGCAGCCCGTCGGCGAGCAGCGCGTCGACCGCGCGGCGGGGA
>DASWQX010000844.1:0-3138 GCA_036403495.1 Thermoanaerobaculia bacterium | reverse complement strand
CAGCTAAGCCTTTCGGATCTCATCCTGAAGGCCGCTGACTTGGCACGTCACTTCTTTGATCCGCCCCGAACTCGGAGCAAGCAGGGCCCCAGAGCGGCTCAGGCCGCTCGGGGGCTCGGGAGACTAAGTTAGCGCCTATGGGGGCCAGGGGTGAGGGCCCGGGCGGGGGCGCCTTCGCGCCTCCGCCCCCGCTTTTACCCCTCCTTCGGCGCCGGGGCGTACAGCAGATCCAGGAGCTGCTTCTCCACCGCCCGGAACTCCGGGGCCGACTTGAGGGCCACGTCGTGGACGGGGAAGGCGGGGACGTCCACCTTGTGGAGGATGCGCGCGGGGCGGGAGGAGAGGACGTAGACGGTGTCGGCGAGGTAGACGGCCTCGGAGACGTCGTGGGTGACGAAGAGGATGGTGTTGTCCTCGGAACGCGAGACGTCGAGGAGGAGGCTCTGCATCCCCCAGCGAGTCTGCGGATCGAGGGCGCCGAAGGGCTCGTCCATGAGCACGATCTTGGGGCGGTTGATGAGGGTGCGAGCGATCGCCACCCGCTGCTTCATGCCGCCCGAGAGGTCCTTCGGATAGCGATCGGCGAACTCGGTCAGACCCACCGACTGGAGGTACTTGTCCGAGAGCTTGCGGCGCTCCGCCGCCGGGACCCCCTGGAGGGACGGGCCATACTCCAGGTTCTCGCGCACGGTCAGCCAGCCGAAGGAGGTATAGGCCTGGAACACCATGCCGCGGTCGCGACCGACGTCCTCGACCGGCTTGCCCTCGACCGTGATGTCCCCCTGCGTCGGCGTGAGCAGGCCGGCGATGGCCTTGAGGATCGTCGACTTGCCGCACCCCGAGGGGCCGAGGAAGACGACGATCTCTCCCACTCCGGGCTTGTCGACGATGTCGAGCGAGACGTCGCGCACCGCCTCCGTCGTCCGCCCGGAGCGGTCGAGATAGGTGATGTGGACGTGCGACAGCCGGAGCTTGGGGGTTTCCGCTCCCGGCTGATGGCGGTAGGTGGGAACCTGCTCTTTGGACGGCAGGGTGACCGCGATGGTCCCCGGCTCGGCGAGGGCGTTCGGGACTTTGGGGGCGTCGTGATCGCTCATGACGATTCCCTCCAGCGGAAGAGCAGCGAGCTGATCGTACGTATGAGGAAGTCGGTGAGCAGCCCGATGCCGCCGATCACCAGCAGGCCGGCGAACGCCCAGGAGGCCTTCTGGTGGGTGCGCCCGAGCTCGATGATGTAGCCAAGCCCATGCCCCGGATTGACCAGCTCGGCGAGGATGATGTACGTCCAGGAGATCGCGTTCATCACCCGGAAGGAATCGAAGATCTCGGGCAGGGCCGCCGGCAGCAGCACCGTGCGGATCACCTGCCAGCGGGAGGCTCCCAGGGTGAGCGAGGTCTGCACGAGCTCCTCGGGCACCGTCCGGATCGCCGTGACCACGACCGGCAGCAGGTAGACGAAGACCCCCAGAAAGATGAAGGCGACCTTCTGCTTCTCGTAGATCCCGAACCAGAGGATGAGGATACTGATGAAGCCCGAGATCGGCATGTAGCGGAGGGGGGCCACGATGGGCTCGAAAAAGCGGTTGACCGGCTCGAAGGCGCCCATCAGCACGCCCAGGGGGAGCGCCACCGCTGAGGCGAGGAGGGAGCCCAGAAGGATGCGCCGGGTGGAGATCACGATCGCGCCCCAGAGGTCGTATTGGAGGAAGAGCTGCAGGGTGCCGCGCAGCACCTCGGTGGGAGACGGGAGGAAATCGGGAGCCATGACGCCGCCATAGGTCAGCAGGCACCAGGCGGCGGCCACGAGGATCGGGGCGAACAGCCCGATGGTCGCCGAGGTCGACCGCGGCAGCGGCTCGCGCAGGGCGAAGAGGCGGGATTTTCTTGGCATGGTTTTCTTGGTCCGTTATGCGCGTCGTCCGTGGCCTGCGACCTCATCCCCTATCCCCTTCTCCTGAAGGAGAAGGGGGACGACTTCGAGGCATCTGTTGATGCAAGGCCTCCCTCTCCTTCAGGAGAGGGACCGAGGGTGAGGTCGCAGGCCACACAAAGGATCCCGCGACTCCCCCTCTTCTCCCCCCTACTGCGTCGCCAGCACCACCTTGATGTCTGTGCGGCGGTTGAGCTGCCGTCCGGCTTCGGTGGAGTTGTCGGCCACCGGGTTGGCGGCGCCCTGGCCGATGGTCTGGAAGCGGGCCGCCTCGATGTTGGGGAAGTTCTTCAGGATGTAGTCCTTCACCGCCAGCGCCCGCTTCTGGGAGAGGGTGAGGTTGGCCTTCTGCGAGCCGGTCGCGTCGGTGTTCCCCTCGACCCGCAGGTAGGTGTTGCCGAAGGAGGTCATGGTCTCGCCCAGGGCGTCGAGGACGATGAAGGAGCCGGCCATGATGTCGTCCGAGCCCGGGGTGAAGTGGATCTGGATCTGCTTGTTGATGATCGCCCGGTCCTTCTCCGACGGGGCCTTGGCCGCGAGCTTCGGCTCCTCGACCTTCTGGCCGGGGTAGTCGGACGCCAGCGCCTGGAGGAAGCGGGTGTCGGCCCAGTCCTTGGCCTCGACCGGCCGGGTCACCAGCCCCTTCTTGCGCCAGATGATGAAGGCGGTGTCGAACAGCGTCTCGAAGTGCGCCTTGCCGCCGGTCAAGCCGTAGAACTGGGCGTTGTCGGCGTAGGGGGTGAGCTTGAGGCCGGAGAGCATGCCGGAGACGGTGTCCGAGTCGAGCTTCAGCGCCTTGCCGACCAGGGCGTACGAGCCCTGCGGGTCGTTCTTGATCTGCTCGATCCCCTGGAGCCAGCCGTGGACGAAGTCGCGGATCGTGTCCGGGGCCTTGTCGATCACGTCCTGCCGCGCCACCAGGGTGTCGGCGATGATGTTGGTCGCCGCGGCGGTGGAGACCAGGACGTGCGCTTCCGCGCCGCGGGCGGTCACGGCGGCCGACAGGTCGGGCTCCCAGGTCACGGCGGCGTCGACCTGCTTGGCCTTGAAGGCGGCGGCGGCGGCCGGCGCGTCCTGGGTGAAGATGATGTTCTGCTCGATCGCCGTGCGGTCCTCCGGCGAGAGGCCGGACTGCGACAGCAGGTAGAGCAGCAGGAAGTGCGAGGGGGTGAACTGGGTGCAGGCGACCTTGTGCCCCTTCAACCCCT
>DASWQX010000843.1:0-2468 GCA_036403495.1 Thermoanaerobaculia bacterium | reverse complement strand
TCCCGCCCATGCCCCCCCTCCACATCGGCAGCGGCAACGTGCGGCTCCCCGGCTGGACCAACGTCGACGTCCAGGCGCTCCCCGGGGTGGACGTGATCGCCGATGTGTCGCGGGGGCTCGGCTTCGCGGAGTCGGCGAGCGCCGAGGCGCTGTTCGCCGAGCACTTCCTGGAGCACCTGGCGGTGGAGGACGCGCTCGGCTTCCTTCTTGAAGTGCACCGCGTGCTGATCCCCGGCGCCTGGGTCCGCCTGTCGACCCCCAACCTCGACTGGGTCTGGCAGAGCCACTACCGGCTGGACGGCGAGCCCGCGGAGAAGCGGGAGGCGGCGCTCGCCATCAACCGCGCCTTCCGGGGGTGGCGCCACCAGTTCCTCTGGAACCGCGAGATCCTGGAGTCGGCCCTCGCCGCCGCCGGCTTCGACGAGGTCCGCTGGTGCCGCCGCGGCGAGAGCGAGCTCCCCCTCTTCCGCGGCCTCGAACGGCACGACACCTACGGCGACAGCGACGACCTGCCGCACATCCTGATCGCCGAGGCCCGCAAGGGCGAGCCCCGGCCGGAGAGCCTGGAGGCGCTGCGGAAGGCGATCCAGGAGGGGTTTCTGGATCATATGAAGGACTGAGGTGGCGGGGGCGGAGGCCCTCATCACCCCGGCCCTCTTCTCCCAGCCCTCCACCCGCCCTGACGGGGAGAAGAGGGAGTAGTTAGTTTAAAAGCAAAGGTAGGTTTCCGGGCCGGCTTGCTTTAGCCCCTCTCTCCCCGGCAGGGCGGGTGGAGGGATGGGAGAGAGGGGCTGGGGAGTGAGGGGACCGCCCCGAAGGGGCGCTCCACCCTCGCCGTCAAGCCTCCAGCCAATACCCCCGCGCCAGCGCCCGATACTCCTCCACCTGCCGGCGCCGCCACGCCTCGTCCCGTCCCAACTCGTCCGCCATCAGGGCCGCCACGGCGGGCGCGATTTCGGCACTGGCGCGGGCGTCGAGGAGGAGGGCGCGGGTGCGGCGGGCGAGGACGTCCTCCACGGTGCGGGCCATCTCGTGGCGGACGGCCCAGACGACCTCGCAGGCGCGGTAGGGGAGGCTGGGGTGGAGGGGCTCGCCCCATTCAGGGCGCTCGGCGGTGAGGGCTTCGACGGCGGGAGTATCCGCGCCATAACCGGCCCAATCGCCCGCCCAGCCGCCCCGCGCATCTTCCTCGGCCCAGCCGTGGAGGCGCAGCTCGGCGGTCGCGGAGGGGCGCTCGTCGAGATCGGCGACCATGGCGGCGTGGTCGATGGTGTCCTCGCCCATCCGCCGGTAGGTCGTCCACTTGCCGCCGGCGAGGGTGACCAGGCCGGAGGGGGAGACCAGCAGGGTGTGATCGCGCGAGAGGGCGGCCGTCTTCGCCGCCGCCCGGTTGCCGCGCACCAGCGGACGCAGGCCGGCGAAGCAGGAGAGGACGTCCGCGGGGCCGGGGTCCTCGGTGAGGTAGCGCGCCGCGTGGTGGAGGAGGAACTCGATCTCCTCCGGCAGCGGGCGGGGCTCCAGCGACGGCTCGGCCACCGGGGTGTCGGTCGTCCCCACCACCACCCGGTCGTGCCAGGGGACGGCGAAGAGCACGCGGCCGTCGTCGGTGTGGGGGACGAGGATGGCGCTGCCGCCCGGCTGGAAGCGGCGGCCGAGCACCAGGTGCACTCCCTGGCTCGGCGCCAGCAGCGGCGGGCTCGCCGGATCGTCCATCCGCCGCAGGCGGTCGGCGAAGATGCCGGTGGCGTTGACCACCACCCGGGCGCGCACCTCGGCCTCCTCGCCCGTTTCGGCGTCGCGCAGACGAATACCCCGCACCAGCTCCCCCTCCTTGAGCAGGGCCACGGCCTCGACGTAGTTGACCACCACGCCCCCGAGATCGGCGAGGGTGAGCGCGAGGGTGGCGGCGAGGCGGGCGTCGTCGAACTGGGCGTCCTGGTAGACCACGCCGCCGCGCAGCCCCTCCGGCTTCAGGGTGGGGATCTGCTCCAGGGTTTCCTCGCGAGACAGGTGATGGGAGGCTTTCAATCCCAGGCGGCCGGCGAGCAGGTCGTAGAGCTTGAGGCCGGCGCCGTAGTAGGGGGCTTCCCACCAATCGTAGTTGGGGACCACGAAGGGGAGGTCGCGCACCAGGTGGGGTGCGTTGCGCAGCAGCCGCCCGCGCTCGCGCAGTGCCTCCAGGACCAGCGCCACGTTGCCCCGCTGGAGATAGCGCACGCCGCCGTGGACCAGCTTGGTGCTCCGGCTGGAGGTGCCCTTGGCGAAGTCGTGCCCCTCGACCAGGGCGGTGCGGTAGCCGCGCGCCGCCGCCTCCACCGCCGCGCCGAGCCCGCTCGCGCCGCCCCCGACGACGAGCACGTCCCAGGGGGGCTCCCCGCGATCGAGGAGGCGGGCGAGCATGTCCGCGCGGTTCATGCGGGGAAGTATATGAGGAGGCCACGGGGGGGACGCTCGTGGCCTCCGACCTC
>DASWQX010000842.1:0-9168 GCA_036403495.1 Thermoanaerobaculia bacterium | reverse complement strand
TGGCGCTCCTCGTGGTGCTGGCGCTGGAGAGGCTGATCGGCCTCAAGGCTTACGTTAAGCTCTAGAAGGGAACATAGGGGGTTGTCATGATTTCACGCCGCAAAGCTCTGCGTACCGCCGCCGGCCTCGCCGCGCTCTCGGTCGCCCACTTCCGGCTCCTCCGCGAGCTCGGGGCCGTGCTGTCGCTGGGGGTGATCGCCACGCTGATCGCCACCGCCACCCTCGGCGCCGCCGTGCTCGCCGGGTTCCCCGCCGCTTCGGCCCGCTTCCGACCGCTGCGGCTCTGGCCCCGGTTCGGCCGGCCGGCGCTGGCCGGGCTCGCGGCGCTGGCGGCCCGGCGCTGGCGCGCCGCCCTCGCCCTCACCGCCCTGCTCACCGCGCTCGCCGGCTGGGGGATCTCGCGCCTGGAATTCTCCACCGACCTGCTGGCGCTGCGGCCGGCCGACGCCCCTTCGGCCGCGGCCGAAAAGCTGCTGGTGCAGAGCTTCTCCGTGGGGCTGGACACGTTCTCCGTGGTGCTCCGCGGCCGCACCCTGGACGAGGCGCTCGACCGCGCCGCGGCGGCGCGGCAGATCCTGGAGGCGCGCCTGGGGCCGCGGGCGGAGATCACCTCGCCGGCCGACTGGCTGGTCGAGGGGAGCCGGCTCCGCCGGCGCTTGGCGGAGCTCCACGGCCTGCCGCTGGAGCGGGCGGCGGACGACCTCCAACGGGAGATCCTGGCGGCCGGCTTCAAGCTCGCCCCCTTCGCCCCCACCCTCGCCACTCTGCGGGCGCTGGGACGGGGAGAGGACCCCGGGGCTCCAGCGCTCGCCGAGTGGCCGCGCTGGATGTCCGAGCTGGTGCGGACCGACGGCAAGGGAGCGGTGGTCGCCGTCCACGTGCGGCTGCCCCTGGGGATGGGCGCCAAGGTCGATCCGGAAGCCCTGGCCCGTGCGCTCGGCCGCCTCGCTCCGGAGCGCCGGGACGTCGCCCTCGCCTCCATCCCGCGGGTGGGGGCCGAGCTGCGGAACATCGCGCTCTCCGACCTCGCGCGGTCGAGCGTCCTGGCGCTGATCCTGGTCGCCACGGTGGTGCTGATCTCCTTCCGCGGCCGGCTGCGCGACGCGCTCCTCTCGGCCCTGCCGCTGACGCTGGGGTGCCTCTGGGCGTTCGGGCTCTGGGGGCTTCTGGGGCGCCCCCTGGACCTGCTCTGCGCCTTCACCGTGCCCCTGCTGCTGGGCACCGGCACCACCCTCGGAGCCAACGCCGTGCACTGGAAGCGCCTCCACCCGGAGGGCGGTTTCCAGGCCGCGGTCGGCGAGATGGGGCTGGCGCTGACCCTGGCGACGCTGACCACGGTGATCGGCTTCGGATCCCTGAGCAGCTCGCGGGTGCCGGGCCTGAGCCACGCCGGGACCCTGGTCGCCCTCGGGCTCACCGCCTGCCTGTTGGCGACCGTCCTGGTGCTGCCGGCGCTGGAGGGGCTGTTGGAGAGAACGGCGCGGGACCGAACGGCGCGGAATCCCCTGCCGGAGCCCGAACCGTGGGAGAATAAGGGTACGGACTGCAAGGAAACCGAGGACGGAAAGGACGAGAGACGGCTTTCATGAGCGTTGCCATCCCCCGCGAGAACCCGCCGCACGCGCCGGAGGGCGGCTGGAGCCGCCGGTTGCTGGGGCCGCTGCACGTCACCGGCGTCTTCTGGTTCCGTCTCCACCGCTTCGCGGTCACCATCCTCCCCCTCTGGGCGCTGCGGGTGGTGCTCGATCTTTTCACCGGCTTCTTCTGGGTCGCCCTGCGCAAGATCCGCGCCGCCATCGCCTCCAACCTCGAGGCGGTGCTGGGGCCGTGCGGCTGGTGGGAGCGCCAGCGCCGGATCCACCGCACCTTCCGCACCTTCGCCTGGTGCCTCTCGGAGCGCTACGAGCGGCTGAGCACCGACCGCGTCTTCACCGTCGAGGCCGACGGGCCGGAGGAGTGGCGGGACCCCGCGGGCAAGCCCGGCGGCTTCATCCTGGTCACCGCCCACATGGGGGCCTGGGAGGTGGGCTCGATGATCCCCTCCTCGCGCGACGGCCGGCGCGTGCACGTGGTGCGCGAGCCGGAGACCGACCCGCGGGCGCAGCAGTTCATCGAGGGGTTGATCCGCGACTGCGGCGGCGAGCTCTACACCACCCACTTCGCCGACGAGCCGCAGCTCGGCATGGAGCTGCTGGACGCCCTGCGCCGCGGCGAGGTCGTGGCGCTCCAGGGGGACCGCCCGCGCGCCGGTGGCCGGACGCTGGAGGCGAGCCTCTTCGGCCGCCCCTTCGCCCTGCCGGTCGGTCCCGCCGCCCTCGCCCGCGCCGCCGACGTGCCGATCATCCCCGTCTTCGTGCTGCGCGCGGGGCGGCTGCGCTACCGCTGCCTGCTGCGGCCGGCCATCCGCGTCGCGCAGAGTGAGGACCGGCAGCGCGACCTCCGGGAGGCGCTGGCCCGCTTCACCGCCGATCTCGAGGAGGCGATCCGGCGTGAGCCCCACCAGTGGTTCTGCTTCCGGCGGCTCTGGCCCGGCGAACGGTGCTAGACTGGTCGTATCCATTCGGTCATTTGCAGCAGGAGAGTGGGAGGGGGGCCGATGCAGAGGCGGCCGATCCGGAGAGCCCTCTTCGGAAATTACCTCTCGAAAGGAGCCGAATCATGATTTTGTCGTCCCGCAAGACCTTGCTGGTTTCCCTGGCCGCCGCCCTGTCGCTCCTCCCGGCGGCCGCTCAGGCGCAGTCGGCGAAACCTTCCCAGATGATCCTGGAGACCGAGCCCGGAGCCGACGGACTGACCTATTGCGACTCCGCGCACAACCTCAAGACCTGCGCCAGCGTCCACATCGAGACCCAACTGGCCCTCGCCGTCGGCGTCCGCCTGAAGCTCGACGGCGAGGACTTCGTCGTCGACTGGATGGGACCGGGTTACTACCTGGAGAACGGCCTCGTGCTCGAGCCCACCGGCCAGCTCGTCGCCGACCTCAAGGGGCAGCGCTGGCTCGAGGTCTATCCGGACGAGGGGAAGGTCCACGCCTCCCGCGGCTGGCGCGACAAGGACCTCAACCGGGCGCTGAGCGCCGCGGACTCCCTGGCGCTCGACGCCGGACCCGAGCTCAAGGTCAAGGACGTCCGTCTGCACGTCCGGGTGAGCCCGGTGCCGGCGCGGGAGAAGCCGGCGGCCGAGCCCGGGAAGGACTAGCCGGAGAAGGGCGCGCCGGAGATGAGCTAGCCGCCGGCGTCTCCGCCAGGCGGTAGCCCGCCTCCCGCCACTCGCGGATTCCACCCCGGAACCAGAGCACGTCGCGAAAGCCGAGCCGGGCGGCCAGGGCGCCTCCCTTCCGGCTGCGGACGCAGTCGGTGCCGTAGCAGTAGAGCACCAGCGGGGTGGTGGTCCGGTCGGCGGCGGGCCACCCCTCCCGCACCACCGTCTCGAAATCCCGCGCGAAGTGCAGGAAGGGTAGGCTCAGCGCGCCCGGCAGGTGGCCGATCCGGAAGTCCCGCGCCTCGCGCAGATCGAGCAGGATAAGATCGGCCGGCGGCCGGTCGGCGGCTAGCTTGGGGTCGCCCCGCCGCAGGCGGTCCGCCAGCTCCGGGGCCGAGATCACCCGCACCACCGGCCGGCTGCCGCCGGCTCGCCACTCCCGCCACCCTCCCGGGTAGACGCGGGCGTCGCGCCCCGCCAGGGTGAGCAGGAGATAGCCGAGGGCAGGGCGCGGATCGGCGGCGTCGGTTCCGTAGAGGACGAGGAGCGCGTCGGCGCGCACCGGGTCGCCGGGGCGGGGCCCCAGGGTGGCGAGGCGGGCGCGGAGCTCGCCGGGGTCCGGCCAGCCCCCTCCCGCCGGCAGGAGCGCGGCGGGGTCGAACGGCAGGCTGTAGGGGATATGGCCGGCGGCGAAAGTGGGGGGCGTCGCCCAGCGGTCCCACCCCCGCGCGTCGCGCACGTCGAGGAGCTGCACGCCGGTTTGGACCAGCGTTCCGTCGATCCAGGCGGCGTCCACCGCGGCGGGGTCCGGTCCGGCGGGGTGGAACGCCGCCACGGCGGCGCGCCGCGGCGCGCCGGTCTCCAGGGCGCCCCTGGCGGTCCGCCAGGCTGCGAGCCCGCCGTCCGGACCGCCGTCGAGGATGCGGACCTCGCCACACCCCGCCCGGCGGAGCCGCCAGAGCCAGCGGGCCAACGCCTCGCGCCCGGCGGCGTCCGGCGCGCCGTAGAGGACGACCGTCTCCCGCCCTGAAATCCCCGCCGCGGCGAGCCGCGAGCGCAGCGTTTCGAGATCGGCGTCCTCCGCGTCGCTCCAGGCCGGGATCGCTCCCGGCAGGTGGCCGGCGGCGAACCGGGGACCGGCGCCCCGCAGGTCGAGGGGGAGGGCGCCGGCGGCCAGCGCCCGGGCGAGGTCGGAGGGGCCGATCAGCAGCGGAGGACGGGGCTCCGGCGGGGGGCCCGGCGGGGGCACCGGCCACTGGAGGGGGGACGCCGGGCCGGCCTGCTGCCCGGCGAGCGGCTGCCCGGCGAACGCCGCCAGGGAGCCGAGGACGAGCAGGAGCCGTCCAGTTTTCATGGCCATGCAAAGATGCTAATCTTTGCCGCAGCTCCCGACAAGGAGGATCGGTTTCGATTCCGCGACGTCGCGGTCAGGGTTTTCCAGCGATGAGCGTTCCCCTCGATGTTCGCTACGGCTTCCGCAAGCTGAACAACAACGTCGGCTTCACCGTCGTCGCGGTCGCCTGCCTGGCGCTGGGGATCTGCGCCAGCGTCACCGTCTTCAGCGTCGTTGACACCCTCCTGCTGCGGCCGTTCCCGGGCGTGGTCGAGCCGGCCCGCATCGTCTCCCTGGCCGGCAAGCCGCAGGACCTGGGGGTCGCCGGCGAGCAGTACTCCCTGGCGCTCAGCTATCCGACCTTCCAGCGCTACCGGAGCCTCAGCCGCTCCTTCTCCGGCCTGGTGGCCTACTTTTCGCTGCCGCTCAACCTGGCGGGAACCGGCGAGCCGCTGCGGGTCAGTGGTCAGATCGTGACCGACGACTATTTCAAGGTCCTCGGCCTCAAGAGTTCCCTGGGCCGCCTGTTCTCCCTCGGTGAGGGGGCGCGCGAGAAGCAGCCGGAGGCGGTCATCGGCTACGATCTCTGGCGGCGGGTCTTCGGCGGCCGCCCGACCGCGCTCGGCAGGACGCTCGACCTCAACGGCCGCGTCTTCGTCGTCGTCGGCGTCGCGCCCCGAGGGTTCCACGGCACGCTGCACACCGAGGAGATCGACGTCTGGGTGCCGATGGAGACCGCGCCGCTGCTGCTCCCCACCCGCCTGCCGGCGGGGCTGCTGGCGGCGAAACCCGCCTGGCTGTTCTGGTTCTTCGGCCGCCTCGCTCCCGGGGTGGATCTCGCCCGCGCCCAGGCCGAGATGGACCGGCTGGCGGCCCTCGGCGGCGACGGGCTGCCGCCGGCGCAGCGCCCGCCGGCGCTCGCGCTCTATCCGGAGCTCGGCCTCTGGCCCGGGAGCCAGGACACGCTCACCGGCCCCCTCCTGCTGCTGTCGATCGTCACCAGCCTCCTCATGCTGGTGGTGTGCGCCAACCTGGGGGGGCTGCTGCTGGTCAGGACGGCGGCGCGGCAGGAGGAGATCGGCGTCCGCCTCGCCCTGGGGGTCACCCGCAGCCGGCTGGTGCGCCAGCTCCTTACCGAGAGCGTGGCGCTCTCGCTCGTCGGCGGCCTCGTCGGCTTCCTGCTGGCCCTGTTCACGGTCGACGCGATCCAGGGGCTCTCGCTGGGGCGGTTCCTGCCCACGATCAACAACCTTGGGGTCGGCGGCCGGGTCATCCTCTTCTCCTGTGGGCTCTCGCTGGGGGCCGGGGTGGTCTTCGGCCTGGCGCCGGCGCTCTGGTCGACCCGCCGCCAGGGGGTGCCGATGCTTCGCCGCGGCGGCGAAGGGGTGCCCGAGAGCGGCCGGACCCGGTTGCAGGAGCTCCTGGTGGTGGGGCAGGTGACGGTCTCCCTGATGCTGCTCGTCTGCACCGGGCTGTTCGTCCGCACCCTCCAGAACCTGCGGTCTGTCGATCCCGGCTTCAACAGCCGGCACGTCGTCAACCTGCGCATGGACCTGTCGCTGCGCAACCTGCCGGCGAGCGCCGGCCTCGCCTTCTACGACCAGCTCCGCGACCAGGTGGGGCGGGTGGCGGGCGTCAAGGCCGCCGCGCTGACCCTGACCGTGCCGCTCGCGCGGGTCGCCGGCGAGACCCGGATCGGCAGCCTGCGGCCGCTCGACGCCGTGCCGCGGCCGCCGGTGACGATGGAGTACGACGTCGTCAGCCCGGGGTTTTTCGCCACCCTGGGGATCGGGCTCGTCCGCGGCCGGGACTTCTCGGCCGCCGACGGCAAGGGGGCGCCGGCGGTGGCGATCCTCGACGAGCTGGCGGCGCGGGCCCTCTGGCCCGGCCGCGACCCGGTGGGGGAGCGTGTGGCGACGGCGGACGGCACCGTCAGAGAGGTGGTCGGGGTGGTGCGCCGGATCCGCTTCTCGGAGCTGCCGACGGCGCCGAACCCCTACTTCTACCTGCCGCTGGCCCAGCACTACGAGCCCGCCATGGCTCTACAGGTGAGGACCACGGGCGATCCCCTGCGGGTGGCCGAGCCCGCCCGTGCCATCCTGCGCAAGCTGGATCCGAACCTCGGCGTGCAGGTGAGCCGGTTCGGCGACGAGGTCGAGGAGACTCTCGCCCAGCCCCGCCTCTTCTCCTGGCTGTTCGGGAGCTTCAGCCTGACCGCCCTGCTGGTCACCGCCATCGGCCTCTACGGCACGCTCTCCTTCGCTGTCAGCCGCCGCACTCGCGAGCTGGGGATCCGCATGGCCCTCGGCGCCCGCGCCTCGGAGATCGTCGCCATGGTGCTGCGGCGGGGACTCGCGCTGACGCTGGCCGGGCTGGTCCTCGGCATCGTCGCCGCCGTCTGGGCGACCAGCCTGTTCTCCAACCTGTTGTTCGGCGTCACGCCGACCGACCCCGCCGTCTTCGCCGCCGTCGCCCTGCTGCTCGGCCTGGTGGGGCTCGCCGCGAGCTCGGTCCCCGCCTACCGGGCCACCCGCGTCGACCCGATGTCGATCATCCGCCACGAATGAACGTGCTGAGGGTGGCGGTCACCCCGCCGCCGGCCGCGATCTCGTAGATCGACAGCGGCGGCGCGCTGCCCGCGAGGCGGGCGGTGACGCGGAAGGCCCGGCCGGCGGGGAGGTGGGGCGTGGCGAAGCGCGCCTCGCGGATGCCGACCAGGTAGCCGACGCGCGGACCGGGATCGTCATCCCGTCGCGCCAGCGCTTCGAGCACCGCCGCTCCCTGCGCCGCGGCCTCGACGGCGAGGCAGGCGGGGGCGCGGCCCGCCACCACCAGCGGGTGATCCGGCGGGATCTCGGCGGCGCAGTCGATCTCCTCCTCCGTGGCCGCGAGGACGCTCCGCACCAGGAGCGCCGGCGGGGAGTGGGGGAGGAGGACGGAGAGCTCGCCGGTTCCCGGGACGGGGGACGTCTCGGGCTCCGCTCCGCCGCCGCCCGGGGAGGTCTGGACGGAGCCGCCCGCCACCACCGCCTCGTTCCGCCGGATCTCGAACCGGAGCCAGCCCTCCGGATCGGGCGCGCCGAGGGAGAGGTCCAGCAACTCTCCCGGCAGGACCGGCTGGCGCACCCGGAAGGCCCGCAAGGCGCCGAGCGGGATTCCGAGGGCGCGCTCGACGATCGCCAGGTGAGCGACGCCGGGGAGGATCGGCTGACCGGGAAAATGGCCGGCGAAGAGGGGACTCGCGGCCGGGATCTCGATCCGGAAGCGCCCCTCCTCGCCCGTCGCGACCAGCCGGAAGGCTTCCCCGCCGCTCAATCGTGCTCCAGCCGGTAGCCCTCCCGGCCGGGCCGCACCGGATGGCGAACCAGCCGGAACCGATGGTTCAGCCGGGGCGACCTCGTCCACCCCCGCGCGTCCGGCTTCACCCTGACATAGCCGTCCATAGCCAGCGCCAGGATCTCGAAGCGGAGGTGCTCCTGCCGCGCATCCACCCGCCAGAGCTCCGGAACACCGGCGGCGGCATAGAGCGGCGGCAGGCGGACGAGGTCCTTGCGGACCGAGCTGTCGCTGAGGATCTCGACCACCACGTCCGGGGCGCCCTCCATCTCGATGAAGCGCCCCGGCTTGCCGCTGGCGGCCGGGATGTCGCGCAACCGTCCGCTGTCGAGGGCCTCCCAGAGGACGACCACGACGTCGGGCTCCACCGAGAGGTCGGCCGCCGGGCTCGAGATCCGGGCGCGGTCGATGTAGACCTCTCCCAGCCCCTGGCGGTTTACCAGGAACTGGAAGACGGCGGCGATCTCGGACTTGACGAGGCTGTGGGTCTGCAGGTCCTCGGGGCTCATGTCCACCTCGAGGTCGCCCGCCAGGAAATCGATCCGCCCCCGCTCGGGGAAGCGAGGGGAGATCGCCCAGGCGCGGAAACCGGCGAGGTCGTGGGCCCGGCCGGGGATCGGAAGGCTGTCGTCGAGACGATGGCGCATGCGAGGTCCTCGGGTGTGCGTTCACGCTAGCACACCCTCCGGCTCGGCCGCCGCGAAGAGATCGGGGAAGCGGCGGGGGAGGAACGAGCAGCCGAGGAAGCGGCTCCAGGCCCGGCGCAGGGGGTCGTCGTCGGCGGCGGCCAGCAGGGCGGCCAGGCGCTCGAGGAGAGGGTCGACCGCCGCCGCCGTCCGGCTGCGCTCAAAGGCGCAGAGAAGCGAGACCAGGTTGTCCTCGCCGGCCTGGCGCGGGATCGCCGTGTTGGCCGTGTCGAGCACCTGGTAGCGCGTCGAGGGCACGTGGCGCTGCAGCGCCGGAACCAGCGGCAGGAAGAGCTCGCGGGCGTCGCGGGGGGCGTTCCACTCCGCCTCGCCGCTGTAGAGCACCACCGGCAGGACCGCGGGCAGACGGAGGGTCACGCCCCGGCGCCGGCGCAGGAGGGCGCGGTAGAGCAGGCCGCGGTCGAGCTCCAGGCGCAGGGCCGTGAAGGGGTCCGCCTCCGTCTGCGGTTTGAGCAGCAGGTAAACCCAGTCCGAGCCCCCCTGCCAGCGCAGGCGCCAGACCAGGGCGCTCTCCGGCCGGTCGGCGGGAGAGCCGCCGTCCCGCCGTTCGAGGGTGGTGGGGTCGAGCCAGCCGGTCCACTCCTCCGGCAG
>DASWQX010000841.1:0-1500 GCA_036403495.1 Thermoanaerobaculia bacterium | reverse complement strand
GCTGGAGCTCGATGGCGTCGAACGCCGCGGAGAGCCGGGCGTCGGCGTCGTCCTTGTGGGCGAGCGCCCAGGGGCGTAGCAACTCGTAGCTCTCGGCGATCTTGCCGTCGCTCCCGAGCACCACCCCGAGGTCGCGGGCGGCGGGGGAGTCCGGGGCCTTCGCCACCGCGCGCCGGAGATAGGCCTCGGCCTTCTCGGTCTCTCCGATGGCGAGGGCCGCGCGGGCGGCGTTGTGGAGGATCACCGGTCCGGCGAGCTCGCCGTCCGCGATCGGCCCGAGGACGGCGAAGGCGTCCTTGGGGCGGTCCGCTTCCAGGTAGAGCGTGCCGAGCAGCGACAGGGCGGCCGGATGCGTCCCCGGCTCCTTCCTGACCGGCTCGAGGATCGCGATCGCGCCCGGGAGGTCTCCCGCCTTGTATTTCTCGACGGCGCTCTGCATCGCCTGCTGGATCTCGGGAGAGGGGGGCGCGAGCTTCTGGGCGGCCAGCGGGGCCGCGACGAGGAGGAGAGCGAGGTTAAGGCGAAGCAGGCTCTTCACGAGGTTCCTCATTTCGCCATCGTCAGCGTGATGGCCTTGGAGACGGGGAGCCCGGGCACGTCGCCCGCGGGAGCCAGGACCTCGGCGCCGTCGCGGCTCGTCTTCTTCGCCCAGGAGGCGTGGGCGAGGGTGACCTCGACGTTCAGCTTGGCGTCCGCGGGCGCCGGCCGGCCGGTCTCCGTGCTCCAGAAGTTGAACAGGTGGAGCTCGCGGGTGGCGCCCGGCTCGACGGCGATCAGGTAGAGCCGCTTGTCGTAGGCGGCGAGCGGCTTGCCGTTGACCTTCACCACGAATTCGAGGCCGGAGGCCGGCTGCGCTCCGCCATTCTTCAGCGTGATGGTGAGATGGCAGAGCGTGTCGGGGCGCGGCGCCGACGGCTCGACCTTGACCGACTCGATCGTGATCGGAGCCTTCGCCGTCTCGGCGTAGCCCGCGGGGACGCCGCCGAGGATCAGGAGGGCCAGCAGGGACATCGTGTTCGGAACCCGTCTCATGATCGGAATGGTAGCCGATTGGGCGAGGTGGTACGCTTTCCGGGTTGTGACGACCCGCAAGCTGCTGTCCGCCTTCCTCCTTCTGATCCCACTCGTTCCGGCGGTCCTCTACGCCGACGGCCTCAAGTTCCGCGAGGTGTCGAAGAGCTGGGGGATCGACTTCCAGCACCATCATGGCGGCTCGGGACAGTTCTTCATGCCCGAGACGGTGGTGGGCGGGGTGGTGATCTTCGACTTCGACGGCGACGGCGACCCGGACATCTTCTTCGTCGACGGCGGCAGCTTCCCGGGCTACACCGGCGAGCCCGCCCGCTCCCGCCTCTTCCGTAACGACGGCAACGGCCACTTCACCGACTGGACGGAGAAGTCGGGGATCAAGCTGGCCCACTACGGCGGCGGCGGCACGGCCGGGGACATCGACGGCGACGGCGACCTCGACCTCTTCGTCACCGGCTTCGGCGGCGATCA
>DASWQX010000840.1:0-7619 GCA_036403495.1 Thermoanaerobaculia bacterium | reverse complement strand
TACGGAGGCGAGAGCCTGGACTGCCGCATGACCTGCCTGCTGGTCAACGGCACCATCGCGCTCGACGCGGGGTCGCTGTCGCAGGCCCTGTCGATCGAGAGCCAGGTGCGGGTGCGCTCGATCCTCCTCAGCCACTCGCATATGGACCACACCAACTCGCTGCCGTTCTTCATCGAGAACGTCTACGGCAAGAGCGAGGGGGCGATCGACATCTACGCCTCGTCGGCGACCATCTACGCGCTGCGGAAGTACCTGTTCAACAACGCCACCTGGCCGGACTTCACCCGCCTGCCGAACCACCTGGTGCCGGCGGTGCGCTTCCACGAGTTCGAGAGCGAGGTGCCGCTGGTGATCGACGGCGTGAAGTTCACGCCGATCCCGGTCGACCACCTGGTCCCCACCCACGGCTTCCTCATCGAGCACGAGGGGGCGGCGGTCCTCTGGTCGAGCGACACCGGGCCCACCAGCCGCTTCTGGGAGATCGCCAACCGCACGCCGAACCTGAAGGCGCTCTGCATCGACACCAGCTTCGACAACTCGCTGCAGCAGGTGGCGGACGTCTCGCTCCACCTGACGCCGCGGACGCTGGAGGCCGAGCTGCGCAAGCTGCACAAGCGGGTCCCCATCCTCCTGCACCACCTCAAGCCCCCCTGCGTGCAGCGCATCAAGGAGGAGGTCCGCCAGCTCGGGAATTCCGATCTCGAGTTCCTGGAGCAGGGTAAGGAATACAAGTTCTAATAGGGCCTTGCCCGGGAGGTACCACAAAATGTGGTACCCTTTCGGGGGTGGCGCTCCCTCTGGAAAACCTCTTCTCCCGCCGTCGCCGCGCGCTGGAATCCGCCGGCCAGCAGAGCCTGCTCGAGTTCCTGGCGCCGCCCGCGGAGAGCCCTGAAGCTCCGTCTGTCCAGCCTCCTTCCGCACCCCGCCGCGCCGGACCGCCGATGCGGGTCGGCGTCCTCGGCTCGGGGAGCGGCGGCAACGCGGTGGTCGTCGAATCGGGGTCCCATCGGCTGCTGATCGACGCCGGGTTCTCCTGCCGCGAGATCGTCAAGCGGATGAAGGAGCTCGACTTCGATCCGCAGACGCTCGGCGGCCTCGTGCTCACCCACGAGCACCAGGACCACTGCAAGGGCGCGCGCCGACTGCTCAACCGTTTCAAGCTGCCCGTCTACGGCACCGCCGGCACCCTGGCGAGCGCCGGCCTGCGCGCCGAGGCGGTGCGGGCCGGCGGCGAGATCCGCTCCGGCGAGCGCTACGACCTCGCGGGCTTCATCGTCGAGCCCTTCCTGATTCCCCACGACGCCAGCGAGCCGGTGGGGCTCGTCGTCGAGGATCCCTGCGGGCGGCGGATCGGCCTGGTCGCCGACGTCGGCTGCCGCACCAGCCTGGCGTGGGGGCGGCTGCGCGACCTCGACCTGCTGATCCTCGAGACCAACCACGACCTCGACATGCTGCGCAACGGCCCGTATCCTTGGAGCCTGAAGCAGCGGGTGGCCGGCCGCCATGGCCACCTGTCGAACCGCGAGGCCGCGGACGGCCTCCCCGAGCTGATGGGCGACCGGCTGCGCTGGGTGGTCCTCTACCACCTCTCCCGTACCAACAACCTCCCCGCCCTCGCCGCCGCCGCGATCGGCGAGACGCTCGACCGGGAGGGGTGCGCGGCGCGGATGGCCGTCACCGAGCAGGACCGTTCCACCCCCTGGCTGGAGGTGAGCTGACTGATGAGGGAAAAAGCGTGAAAGCAAGAGTGACCGTCTATCCGCGCCGCGAGATCCTCGACCCGCAGGGCAAGGCGATCCGCGATGCGCTGTCGCGCGTCGGCTTCGCGGGCGTCGACGACGTCCGCGCCGGCAAGAGCTTCGAGATCTCGCTGGCGGGAGCCGACCCCGAGGCGGCCCGCCGCCAGCTCCGCGAGATGTGCGAGAAGCTGCTCGCCAACCTGGTGGTCGAGGACTACGCGGTCGAGCTCCTCGCCGAGAACGGTATACGGCCATGAAGTGCGGCGTCGTCGTCTTCCCGGGCAGCAACTGCGACCACGACGTCTACCACGTCCTGAAGCACGTCCTCCAGCAGGACGCGACCTTCCTCTGGCACCAGGACGACAGCCTGCAAGGGTGCGAGCTGGTGGTCCTCCCCGGCGGCTTCGCCTACGGCGACTACCTGCGCGCCGGAGCCCTCGCCGCACTCTCGCCGGTGATGGGGGCGGTCAAGCGCCACGCCGAAGCGGGAGGCCTGGTGCTCGGCATCTGCAACGGCTTCCAGGTGCTGCTGGAAGCGGCCCTGATCCCCGGCGCCATGCGGCGCAATCAGAACCTCCGCTTCCTCTGCCGCGACGTCCACCTGTCGACCGAGCGCGCCGATCTCCCCTTCACCTGGAAGCTGCGGCAGGGCGAGGTGCTGCGGCTGCCGATCGCCCACGGCGAGGGGAACTACGAGGACTCGCCCGCGCGGCTCGACGCCCTGGAGGCCAACGGCCAGGTCGTCTTCCGCTACTGCACGCCGGAAGGGGCGCGGGCCGACGGCGATCCGCGGTGGAACCCCAACGGCGCGGCGCGCGGCATCGCCGGCGTCTGCAACCTCGCCGGCAACGTCCTCGGCATGATGCCCCACCCGGAGCGCGCCTCGGAGGCGATCCTCGGCAACTCCGACGGCCTGGCGCTGCTGGCCAGCGCGGTCGAGGCGGGGAGCCGGAGCCTGCTGCGCGCCGGAGCTTCGCGATGAAGGCGATGCGATGACGGTGCTCCAGGAGCCCGCGGTCACTGCGGAGACCGCCCGCTCGATCGGCCTCAACGAGGAGGAGTTCGAGCGGCTGCGCAAGATCCTCGGCCGCGATCCCAACTGGACCGAGCTCGGCATCACCTCCGCCCTCTGGAGCGAGCACTGCTCCTACAAGTCCTCCAAGATCTACCTCCGCGAGTTCCCCACCGAAGGGCCGCACGTCCTCCAGGGGCCGGGCGAGAACGCCGGCGTGGTCGACGTTGGCCACGGCTGGGTGGCGGTGTTCAAGATGGAGTCGCACAACCACCCGAGCTTCATCGAGCCCTATCAAGGATCGATGACGGGGGTCGGCGGCATCCTCCGCGACATCTTCACCATGGGCGCCCGCCCGATCGCGGCCATGGACGCGCTCCGCTTCGGCGAGATCGACGCGCCGCGGATGCGGACCCTGATCGACGGAGTGGTGCGCGGCATCGGCGACTACGGCAACTGCTTCGGGGTGCCCACCGTCGGCGGCGAGACCGGCTTCCACCGCTGCTACAACGGCAACATCCTGGTCAACGCCTTCGCCCTCGGCGTCGCCCGGCGCGACCGCATCTTCCACGCCCGGGCGAGCGGCGCCGGTAACCCCGTGCTCTACGTGGGGAGCCGCACCGGCCGCGACGGCATCCACGGCGCCACCATGGCCTCCGAATCGTTCGACAAGGAGAGCGAGCAGAAGCGGCCGACCGTGCAGGTGGGCGATCCGTTCACCGAGAAGATCCTGCTCGAGGCCTGTCTGGAGGCGATGCGCACCGGCGCCATCGTGGCGATCCAGGACATGGGCGCCGCCGGCCTGACCAGCTCGACCTTCGAGATGGCGGGGCGCGGCGGCACCGGCCTCCGCCTCGACCTCGACCACGTCCCCCTGCGCCAGCCCGGGCTCACCCCCTACGAGATGATGCTCTCCGAGTCGCAGGAGCGGAGGGTGCTGGTCGCCCGCAAGGGTCGGGAAGAGGAGCTGGAGAAGGTCTTCCGCCGCTGGGGGCTGGAGGTGGCGAACATCGGCGAGATCACCGACACCGGCCGCGCCGTCCTCGTCTGGCACGGCGAGACCGCGGCCGACATCCCGATCGATCCGCTGACCGCGGAGGCGCCCGTCTACCACCGGCCGGTGGCCGAGCCGGCCGACCTCGCGGCGCGCTGGCGCGCTCCCGAGGTGCCGCAGCCGGAGGACCTCCGCGGCACCCTGGAACGCCTGCTCGCCACGCCCGACTTCGCCAGCAAGGCCTGGATCACCTCCCAATACGACCACACCGTGCGCACCAACACGGTGCAGGGGCCGGGGGGAGACGCCGCGGTCGTCCTGCTCAAGGGGACCCCCTCCGGCCTCGCCATGACCTGCGACGTCAACCCGGTCTACTGCTCGCTCGACCCCCGCCGCGGCGGCGCCCAGGCGGTGGCCGAGGCGGTGCGCAACCTCGCCTGCGTCGGCGCCGATCCGGTCGGCCTCACCGACTGCCTCAACTTCGGCAATCCGGAGCGGCCGGAGATCTCCTGGCAGTTCCGCGAGGCGGTCCGCGGCATCTCCGAGGCCTGCCTGGCGCTGGGCGTGCCGGTGATCTCGGGCAACGTCTCCTTCTACAACGAGACCGAAGGGGCGTCGATCTACCCGACGCCGGCCATCGCCGCCGTGGGCGTGATCGCGAGCCTGCCGGGCATCCCCGAAGCCGCTTTCCAGCGCACGGGAGACCGCATCGTCCTGCTCGGTGAGGATCGTTCCGAATTCGGCGGCTCGGCCTATCTGCGCCTGCTCTACGACCTCGAACAGGGGCGGCCGCCGGAGGTGGACCTCGCCGCGGAGGCGCGCCTCGCCGATCTCCTCCGCTCCCTCGTCGCCAGGGGGTACCTGCGCACCGCGCACGACCTTGCGGACGGCGGCTTCCTGATCGCCCTGGCCGAGGCCTGTCTCGGCCGCCGGCTGGGAGCGCGCGTGGAGGTTCCCCTGGCGGGAGCGGACCTCTTCTCCGAGTCGCAGGGAAGGGCGATCGTCGCCTGCTCGCCCGCCGCGCTCGACCGGGTGCTCCAGGCGGCCGAAGAGCTGGGCGTCGCCGCCCGCGAGATCGGCGAGGTCGGTGGCGAGGCCCTGGAGGTGCGGACGGGAGGGGAGATTTTCAAGGCTCCCATCGCCGGTCTCCACGAGATCTGGACCACGGCCCTGCCCAGGGCCCTGGGGCTGTAGGAGAATTTCGGCAGCGCTGCTTTGGTTTGACGCAGAGGAGCGGGACATCACTCATGTGCGGAATCTTCGGCATCGAAGGCTGTGACGACGCGGCCAACCTGACCTACCTGGGCCTCTACGCCCTCCAGCACCGCGGTCAGGAGAGCACCGGCATGGTTTCCTGGGACGGCACGCAGCTCCACCTCGAGCGCGGCATGGGGCACGTCTCGGACATCTTCAAGGAGAAGGTGCTCGCCCGCCTCCCCGGCCGGCGGGCGCTCGGCCACACCCGCTATTCGACGGCGGGCTCCAGCGTGGTCGCCAACGCCCAGCCGATCGCGGTCAAGACCTCGATGGGGCCGGTCAGCATCGTCCACAACGGCAACCTGGTCAATCCGGGGGAGATCCGCGAGCGCCTGGAGCTCGAAGGGTCGATCTTCCAGACCACCAGCGACACCGAGGTCATCCTCCACCTGATGGCGCGCAAGCCGCGTCCGGACATCGTCGAGTCGTTCATGGCGGCCCTGGAGGAGGTGCGCGGCGCCTACTCGCTGCTGCTGGTCACCGACACCTGCCTGATCGCCGCCCGCGATCCCAACGGCTTCCGGCCGCTCGTCCTCGGCGATCTCGACGGCTGCCCCTGCTTCGCCTCCGAGACCTGCGCCTTCGACCTGCTGGGAGCGCGGCTGGTCCGCGAGCTGGAGCCGGGGGAGGTGGTGGTCGCCCGCAACGGCCGCGTCGAGTCTTACCATCTGCCGCAGCGGGGCGAGCCGGCGCGCTGCATCTTCGAGCACGTTTACTTCGCCCGTCCGGACAGCCGGCTGTTCGGCGACTCGGTGGCCCAGACCCGGCTGCGGCTGGGCGCCCGTCTCGCCCGCGAGGCGCCGGCGGCGGCGGACATTGTCGTGCCGGTGCCGGACAGCGGCCTCTACGCCGCCATGGGCTACAGCCGCGAGTCCGGTCTGCCGTTGGAGTTCGGCCTCACCCGCAACCACTACGTGGGGCGGACCTTCATCGAGCCCAAGCAGTCAATCCGGAACTTCGGCGTGAAGATCAAGCTCAACCCGGTCAGGGAGCTGCTCACCGACCGCCGGATCGTGCTGGTCGACGACTCGATCGTGCGCGGCACCACCTCGCGCAAGATCGTGCGGATGATCCGCGAGGGGGGCGCCTCGGAAGTCCACGTCCGCATCTCGGCGCCGCCGACCGAGTGGCCCTGCCACTACGGGATCGACACCCCCACCCGCGGCGAGCTGATCGCCGCGCGCCACAGCCTCGACGAGATCCGCGACTTCATCGAAGCCGACAGCCTCGCCTACCTCTCCCTCGACGGCATGCTCGGCTCGGTCACCGGCCCCGCCGACAGCTACTGCACTGCCTGCTGGACCGGCGCCTACCCCGTAACGATCGATCCCACCGACCGTCGCCAGGCCGAGCTCTTCCCGATCCGGGCGGAGGGGGAGTAGGATTTCACTCGAGGGATCGCCAATGAAGGCCTACCGCATCGAAACGACCGTTGGTCAGGACAAGAGCTTAAGGCTCGATCAGGTCCCATCCCGGGCTGGGGATGCCGTCGAGGTCATTGTGCTGGCAGCGCCAGAGCGACGGCGAATCGAGAGCCCATATCCGCTTCGTGGGACGCCCATCCGCTATGACGACCCAATGGGGCCGGTCGCCGAGTCGGATTGGGACGCTCTCAGGACTGTATAGCTCCTCTCCAGACGCATCTTCCGTTCTAAGCTAGACTCCTGCCGTCTTGAGCGGCCCCATCGACATCGCCGCCGTCCGCGGCTACCTGCTCGGTCTCCAGGACCGCATCTGCGCCGCCGTCGAAGAGGTCGAAGCGGCGGAGGACAGCGGAGCGCGCTTCGTCGAGGACTCCTGGGAGCGGCCGGGCGGCGGCGGCGGGCGATCGCGGGTGCTGGCGGAGGGCGCGGTCTTCGAGCAGGCGGGCGTCGGCTTCTCCCACGTCTTCGGCCCCGGCCTTCCTCCTTCGGCCACGGCCCAGCGGCCGGACCTCGCCGGGCGGGGCTTCGAGGCGATTGGCGTCTCGCTCGTCTTCCACCCCCGCAATCCGTACGCTCCCACGACGCACATGAACGTGCGCTTCTTCCTCGCGGAGAAGGAGGGGCACGAGCCGGTCTGGTGGTTCGGCGGCGGCTTCGATCTCACACCCTATTACGGCTTCGAGGAGGACGCGGTCCACTTTCACCGCACCGCCCGCGAGGCCTGCGAGCCGTTCGGAGCGGAGGTCTACCCGCGTTTCAAGCGGTGGTGCGACGAATATTTTTTTCTCCGCCACCGCAACGAGCCGCGCGGCATCGGCGGCCTGTTCTTCGACGATCTCCACGACTGGGGCTTCGACCGCAGCTTCGCCTTCCTGCGGAGCGTCGGCGATCAGTTCCTCCCCGCCTATCTGCCGATCCTGAGCCGCCGCAAGGAAAACCCCTACGGCGAGCGGGAGCGCGACTTCCAGCTCTACCGCCGCGGCCGCTATGTCGAGTTCAACCTGGTCTGGGACCGCGGCACCCTGTTCGGCTTGCAGTCCGGAGGGCGGACCGAGTCGATCCTGATGTCGCTGCCGCCGCTGGTGCGCTGGGTGTACGATTACCAGCCGGAGCCGGGGTCGCGCGAGGCGGGCCTGTACGAATACCTGAAACCGCGCGACTGGGCGGCGGAGGGCTAAGCCGCTTGCGGCTTG
>DASWQX010000839.1:0-6851 GCA_036403495.1 Thermoanaerobaculia bacterium | reverse complement strand
GGGGCCTGCTTGAACCCGATGGTGACCTGGGTGCCGCCGGCGAAATCGATGCCCAGGTTCAGCCGGTGGGGGCCGAACACGGCGTAGACGCCGCCCAGCACCAGCAGGAAGGACACGACGATCCAGAACCGCCGGTACTTCATGAAGTCGAAGTGCGTATCGCGAAACAGCTCCATGGCTTTGCTCCTTGTTTCGACCCCGCCGGGTCAGATGGAAAGCTTCTGTACCCGGCGGCGGGAGAGCACCAGGTCGAACAACCAGCGGCTGACGAAGACCGCGGTGAAGATGGAGGCGATGAGGCCGATGGTCAGCGTCACCGCGAACCCCTTGATCGGACCGGTGCCGAACTGAAACAGGAACAGCGCCGAGATCAGGGTGGTGACGTGGGTGTCGATGATCGAGGTGAACGCTCGCTCGAAGCCCATGTCGATGGCCGAGCGGACGGTTCGCCCGGCTCGCATCTCCTCCCGGATACGCTCGAAGACGAGCACGTTGGCGTCCACCGCCATGCCGATGGTCAGGATGACGCCGGCGATGCCGGGGAGGGTCAGCGTCGAGTGGAACGCGCCCATGCCGCCGAACAGGATCAGGATGTTGAGCACCAGCGCCATCACCGCGTTCATGCCCGACAGGTGGTAGTAGAGGAGCATGGTGAGCACGACCAGGAGGGTTCCGAGGATGCCCGCCTCCAGGCCGTTGCGGATCGAATCGCGGCCGAGGGAGGGGCCGACGGTGCGCTCCTCCAGATAGGAGATGCTGGCGGGCAGGGCGCCCGAGCGGAGGACGGTCGAGAGGTCCTGCGCCGACTGCTCGGTGAAGCCCCCCTCGATCTGGCCGCGGTCGGCGATCCGCGAGTGGATCACCGGCGCCGAGACGACCCGGCCGTCGAGCACGATGGCGAGGCCGGAGCCGACGTTCTTGCTGGTGATGTCGGCGAACGCGTCGGCGCCGGCCGGCTTCAGCGTGAACTCGACGATCGGCTGGTTGAACTGCCCCTGGCCCGGGCGGGCGTTGCTGAGGTCGCGGCCGGTGACCGTGCGCCGCTTCTCGACGGCGTAGTACGTCTTGCCGATCACCGCCTGGGTCTCGCGGTCGCGCTGGTCGCCGTCCATGATCTCGACGTCGTCGGGGATGGTGCCGCCGAGCGACTTGATCAGCTCGTCACGGTTGGCCACCCCGCCGCCCCCCTTGGGAAGGCGGACGATGCGGAACTCGAGGAAGGCGGTGCTCTGGATCAGCTTGCGCACGCGCTCGCTGTCGTCGATGCCGGGGAGTTGCACCACGATGCGGTCGCCGGTGGTGGCCTGGATCACCGGCTCGGTGACGCCGTACTGGTTGATGCGGTTGTCGATCGTCTGCTTGGCCTGGTTGACGGCGCCGGTGCGCACCTCGGCGACGGCCTGGTCGTTCATGGTGAAGACCAGGTCGTCCCCCTGGCGCTTGACCTTCCAGCGCGGCAGGTACTTCGAGACCAGGTCGCTCGCGGCGTCGCGCGCCTCCGGCGTCGGGGCGGTGATCGTGAACTGGCTGTCGCCGGTGCGCCGCCCCTTGAGGTTGGGCGCGCCCTTGTCCTTGCCGAGGTCGATCAGCCGCGCCATGTCGGTGTCGGTCTCGACCCGCACGGCGTCCTCGGTGTGGACCTGGAGGACGAGGTGCATGCCCCCCTGGAGGTCGAGGCCGAGGTTGATCTTGTCCTTCGGCGGATAGGCCAGGGCGAAGCAGGCGACCGCCACCCCCAGGATCAGCAGGCCGCGCCAGAGCAGATTTCGATTCATGACGATTGACTCCCTTTGTCGCTCTCTCCCTCGAGGCCGGTGATCGCCGACTTGGCGATCCGGACGCGGACGTTGTCGGCGATGCGCAGCATCACCGTCGCCCCATCGACCGCCGTCACCTCGCCGTAGACGCCGCCGCTGGTGAGCACCTTGTCCCCCTTCTTCAGGTTCGCGATGAGCTGCTGCAGCGCCTTGCGCTGCCGCTGCATCGGGAGCATCAGCACGACGTAGAAGATGACGAAGATGAGGAGCATGGGGGCGAGCCCGGTGAGCGCGCCCATGATCCCGCTGGCGGAGGGGAGCTGGAGCGCCAAGGCCATTGAGGATATAGCGTCTGGATTCATGCGTGGATTCATGCGCAGTTAGGTCCCGGAACCGGTTGCCTTCAGGAGCTCCTCTGATCGAGGGGGTCGGATGAATCCGGACGGACCCGCACATCGGGTCCCTCCGGCGCGTCTTCACCGGCGGTGCGGCAGGCGAGGCTCGCCAGATCGGTCAACGTTCCGAGTTGGATAGCCTGCCGGAGATCCGCCATGAAGTCAAGGTAAAAGCGCAGGTTGTGGAGGGTGGCGAGCACCGGCGCGGTGAGCTCGCCGGCCCGCGTCAGGTGGTGCAGGAAGGCGCGCGAGGCGCGGGCGCAGGCCGGGCAGCCGCACAAGGGATCGAGCGGCCGCGGGTCGTCCCGGTAGCGGGCGTTCTTGATCTTGATCACCCCCTGGCGGGTGAACAGGACGCCGTGGCGGGCGTTGCGCGCCGGCAGCACGCAGTCGAACAGGTCCACCCCCTGGCGCACGGCGTGGAGGATGTCCGCGGGGTACCCGACGCCCATCAGGTAGCGCGGCTTGCCCGCCGGCAGCGCCGGCGCGGTCCATTCGACCACCGCCCGCCGCTCGGCCTCGGGCTCGCCCACCGAGACGCCGCCGATGGCGTAGCCGGGGAAGTCGAGCGCCGCGAGGTCGGCCGCCGCCCGCGCCCGCAGGCCGGGGTAGCAGCTCCCCTGCACGATGCCGAACAGGCCGCCCCCCCCGGCCTGGCCGCGCCAGGCCTCCCGGGCGGTGCGCGCCCAGGCCAGCGTGCGCTCCCAGGAGGCCGCGGCCGCCGCGGGCTCCACCGGCCAGGGGGGGCATTCGTCGAGCACCATGGCGATGTCGACCCCCATCCGCTGCTGGTGGCTCACCACCGTCCCGGGAGTGAAGCGCAGGGGGGAGCCGTCGAGGTGGCTGCGGAAGGTCACGCCGCCGGCGTCGACGGTGCGCAGGCCGCCCAGGCTGAAGACCTGGAAGCCGCCGCTGTCGGTGAGGATCGGTCCCCGCCAGCCGGTGAAAGAGTGAATGCCGCCCAGCTTCTCAATGGTGTCGATGCCCGGCCGCAGGGCGAGGTGGTAGAGGTTGGCGAGCATCACCGAGGCCCCCGCCGCCTCCAGCTCCTGGGGGGTCACCCCCTTGACCGCGCCGAGCGTCCCCACCGGCATGAACGCGGGGGTCTCCACCACCCCGTGGGGCGTGGTGAGGCGACCGCGGCGGGCGAGGCCCGCCGTGGCGAGGACCTCGAACGCCAGGCTCAGGGCTTGCCCTTCGCGCTCCCCTCACGGCTGAGATCGACGGTGCGGGTCGACACTCCGGGCGGGAGCTTGAGGACGAAGCGGTCCTGGGGGATCGGCGGGTTCCGCTTCATGTCGCTGAACTGGTACTCGACCGTGTCGCCGTCGGCCCCGGTGTACTTCAGCCCGGAGGGGAAGAAGGTGGTGCTGTCGATCCACATCGTCATCGCCTTCAGCCGCTTGGCGATGCGCGCGGACTTGGGGTCGAGCTCCAGGCGGTAGGGCTCCCCCGCCTTCCCGGGGAGCTTGAGCCGTACCGTGAAGTATTCGAGGAGGGTCTGCAGGCTGCCGCTGGCGCCGAGGTACTTGAACACCTGGCTGGAGTAGCGACCCACCTTCAAGGTCTCGGCGCGCTTGAGGTCGCGGTACCAGGTGGTCATCTCGTCGCCGGCGATGACGACGGTGATCGGGCTCGGCGAGGTGTACTCCCAGCGCACCTTGTCGGGCGCGGCGTAGGAGAAGGTCCCCTTGGAGGCCTCGGGGGCCGCCAGCATCGAATTCTCCTGCTGCTGGGTGAAGCTGGCCTGCAGCGTCCGGAGCTCCTTCTGCTCGTAGCGCACGCGGTCGACCAGGGCGGTGAGCCGCTGCGGCCCGGTGAGGCCGGCGGCCATCGGATCCGGAGGGCCGGCGGATTTGCCCGCGGCCAGCGCGGGAACGGCGAGGAGCAGGGCGAGCAGGGGGGCGGCGAAAGTTTTCATCATGGGGAAGAACGATCCTATCGCCCCCTTTATTCTTGAGGCAAGATTCCGGGAGCAAGCGACAGGAATGAACGGCCGGCCGGCGCGGTTGACACGTCCCCGGGCGGGTGCTACGTTCACCGCCCTCTAAAGCGGCCTCGACGGATTGGAGCCTTTTCCATGCCTGAGCTCAAACTGGGAACGAAATACGACTGCTACAACTGCGGCACGAAGTTCTATGACCTCGGCAAGCCCGAGCCGATCTGCCCCAAGTGTGGCGCCAACCAGAAGGACGCGGTCTCGGCGGACTCGCCGGCCTCCGGCTCGGCCTCGCGCCGAAAACGCAAGGCGGAGGTCGTCAAGCCGATCGACATCGAGGAGGATGACGCCCCGATCGAGGCGGAGATCGCGGAGGACGAGCTGGTCGAGCCGGACCTCGCGGACGCCGAGCTCGACGACGAGGAAGAGGAGGAGATCGACGACGACGTCTGATCCCCGGCAGGCCGTCGTAGCGCTGGCGCTCGGCGGCAACCTGCCAGGGCTCCTCCCCGGAACGGCGGGCTCGTCGTCCGAGCCCACCCTCGTCTGGGCCCTGCGGCAGCTCGAAGCTTCCCTGGGCCCCCTGCGCGTCGCCTCCCTCTACCGCAGCCGGCCGGTCTCGCCGGTCGCTCAAGCCGACTACCTCAACACCGCCGCCGTGGGCAGCACCGCGCTCCCCCCGGAGGCGGTGCTCGCCCTCGCCAAGGCGCTCGAGCTCGCCGCCGGACGCCGCCGCGCCGTCCGCTTCGGACCCCGGCCGCTCGACGTCGACCTCCTGGTCTACGGCGACCTCCTCTCGGACGCGCCCGAGCTGACCCTCCCCCACCCCCGCCTGCGCGAGCGCCGCTTCGTGCTGGCGCCGCTCGCCGAGGTCGCGCCCGGCCTGCTGGTGCCGCCGGACGGCGCCAGCGCCGCCGAGTTGCTGGCCCGCCTCGGCCCCACCGGCGAAGCGGACGCGGTGGAGCGGCTCGCCTGGGAGAGCCGCCCGTGAGCGGATCCCTCGACAGCCCGGCGCTCGACGGCCTGATCTTCGGTCTGCTGCTCCTCGCCTGGGGGGCGCAGGCGGCGATCCCCTGGCGGCTCGCGGCGGCAGGGCCCGGGGCGCGGAAGCGGGGCGCGCTGGCGCTCCTGCCGCTGCTGGTCGCCGGCGCGCTGGCGGCGTTCCTGATCCTCCAGGGGCACCCCGACGCCGCCCTCACCCAGGGGCTCTATCCGCCCGGCGCTTCGAGCGTGGGGCGGGTGCTGGCGGTGCTGTTCGCCGCCGTCGCGCTCGCCGGCGCCCTGCTCGCCACCGGCTGGCGGAGCCTGGAGCCCGCTGGCTGGCGGCTGGCCGCGGGCTTCGGCGCCGCCCTCCTGCTCGCCGCCACCTGGGCCGCCGAGCTGCTGCGCACCGGCGAGGGGCCGGCGAGCGCGCCGGCGGTCTTCCTCGCCCTGACGCTGCTGCGCGCGCTGATCGCCCTCGGCGCCGCCGAGGCCCTGGCACCCGGCCGTCCGGCTCTCGCCGTGGTCGCCGGCCCAGCGCTGGCCCTCTACGCCCTGCTCCTCCCCGCGTCCGTGGCGCACGCCCTCGCCGCCCACGGCCAGTGGCTGACCCTCGCCGCCGCCGCCCTCCTGCTCGCCGCCGCCCGCTGGCTCCCGCCCGCCCTCCGCCGCCCCGCCCTGCTCGCCGGCGCGCTGCTCGCCGGGCTCTACTTCAGCCAGGCGACCCGCCTGAGCGCGACGCTGGCGGTGCCGCCGCTGCCGCCGATGCGGTCGCTGCCGGGGCGGTGAAAAAGCACACGGACACACGGACGAACACGGACTGACACGGACGAGCACGGACGAACAACCGAAGCACCTTTCTTCGCTTTGGGTCCGTGTTCGTCCGTGTCAGTCCGTGCTCGTCCGTGTGTCCGTGTTCGTCCCCCCCCTCACCCCGGGTGCTTCGCCAGCAGCGCCCGGGCGTTGGCCAGGCTCTTCTCCTGCTCCACCACCAGGTCGGCCACGCTCTGGCGGGCGAGCAGGCGGCGGAGGATCTCGCGGGCTTCCTTGGCCTTGTCGGGCTGGTGCTCGAAGAGGGCTTCGGCGAGGAAGAGGTGGTTGTCGAAGTTGTCGGGTCCGAGCGCCACCGCCCGCCGGAGCTCGGAGACGGCCTTGTCGCGGTCGACCCAGCCGGTGAAGAACGGCACTTTCGGCGCCAGCGTGTGGAGCCGGCCGAGGACGCGGTGACCGCCGGCCTCCTCATAGCGCTCGTCGAGGGCGATCAGGGTCTCCGAATAGCGCTTGACGCGATCTCCCACTCCCTGGCGCGCCGCCGCCAGCCGGCCGAAGACATCGCCCCAGAGCCCCCAGTGGACCGCTCCCCAGAGGAGGAGGGGCTTGGCCTCGGGCACGCCGGCCACCGCTTTCGCCGCCGCCGCGGGCGCGAGGGCGTCGAGCTTCGCGCGGCTCCCCGCCGTCCGCTTCGCCAGCCGGTCGAGGGCCGCCTCGGCGACCTCCTTGCCGCGGGCGAAGGCCTTCTGTTTGGCCTCGTTCGAGCCGGTGGTGAAATCCCCCTTGTAGTGGAGGGCCCGCAGCAGCTTCCAGGTCCCTTCCAGGCGGTCCGGCTGCTCCTTGACCGCGCGCTGGTAGGCGGCGATGGCCTCGTCGATGGGTCCGGGGAGGGCCCGGGCCCCCTGGTGCCCCTCGGCCCGGCGGGCCCACGCGGCGTCACCCGCGGCGATGGGGTCGGTCTGGGCGGCGAGAGGGAGGGAGAGGGAAAGGAAGAGGAGAAGGGTGAGG
>DASWQX010000838.1:0-2953 GCA_036403495.1 Thermoanaerobaculia bacterium | reverse complement strand
GGCGCCGCCTTGGTCCGTGCGCTCCAGATGGGGCCGAGCAGGATCTCAGACAGCTTCTCCGCCGTCGCGCTCCGCCGCGCGTCGCCGGACTCGACCGCGCTCATCGTTCCGTAGACGCGGCGCGCCAGGGTCTCGATCCTGGCTTGACCGGGAAGGACGAAAGAACGAATCCTTCCGGCTTCGATCGCCCACAAGAAGCTACGCTCGTCTCCGAGGGAGTACTCGAGCAACATCGTGCCCGGCTCCAGGGAACTGTAGATCTCCTCCGGGCTCACGGGTTGCGGCGCGCTGAAAGCGGCGAAGCGCGGATCGTGCCGCCGGATCTCCGCTTCCACCCCATCGAGCTCAGCCAGGATGCCATCGATGTCCTGCTCCAGGGCTGTCGCCACTGAGCCATTTTCTTTCCATCGCTGATCGACCTTGGCGCCCAGCCGACGGAGCAAGGAGGTCCGCCGCGTGAGCAATTCGGGTGGAGTGGTGCTCGTGGCGCGCTGGGCACCGCCGGCCCGCAATACGTCGAGGAGGCCGCGAGCGCGGGCACGCTCGCTGATCGCGAATGCCTCACTGTCGTGGTTCTTCCCGGGCTCTGCCGCATTGAGGTCCATCAACAGGTCGATCAGGAGCGAATAGGATCGCCGCCGAGTCGCCAATACGGCCGCCCGCAGATCGGCGCTGAGGACTCCCGTTCGCAGCTCTTCGACGAGCTTCACCGCTTCTCCGGCGTGGAAGCGAGCTTCGTCGGCGAGGCCGAGGGACCGTTCAGCCATGGCCAAGGTGTAAAGCGCTTCAGCGGTGCCGGCGCGGTCCCGGACAGCCCGCCGTCGCTCTAGGACGGCCTGAAGCGGGACGAGAGCCTCACGCGAGCGTCCCGCCAGGATGAGAGCGCGGCCCTGCAGGTAGAGCGCCCTCGCCTGGGCTAAACGATCTCCCTTCTTCAGCAGCAGGGCTGCCTCGATCTCGAGGAGCGCTGCGGCAGAATTGCCGCGGTCTAGATCGACCTCGGCAAGGCCCAATCGGCTGGCTGCCTGTTGTCGCTCGTTCTTGCGGAGTTCAGCCAGCTTCAGGGCTTTGCGATGTTGGTCGACCGCTTTTTCCGGCCGGCCCAGCTTGCGCCAGACCGCTCCGAGGTTGTTCAGCGAGTTGATTTCCGCCGATCGATCACCCACAGTCCTATGCCGCTTCAGGGCTTTTTCTAGAAGGCTCAAGGCCCGCCGCGGCTCGCCCAGCTCACTGTAAACCGAAGCGATATTATTGTCCCAGGTACCTTCCAGGGCAGGATCGCGGGGAGATCCCAGAGCCGCGCGGGACAGGTCGTAGTAGCGCAGTGCCTCCTGCCATTCGCCTTGCGCGCGGTAGGCTACCGCCATATTGTTCAGGATCTTTGCCTCCCCTTCGCGATCGCCGGGGGAATGCCATAGGGGGAGCGCTTGCCGGTAGACTTCCAAAGCTTTTTCAGGCTCGCCTTCGCGGTCATAAACCCCGCCGATGCGATTGAGAACCTCCGCCTCCTGCGTTCCGATTTTGTGGCTACGGAAAAAATCGAGCGTTTCCTGATTGCAGGCGAGCGCTGACTTCAATTCCTCGCTCCTGATCTCGAGAGTGCAGAGATTGCCGTGGGCCTGCGCCTCGTCGAAGTCCTCCCCGAGGGTGCGCCATAGGGAGCGCGAGGCTTCCAGCGTCTCACGAGCCAGGTCCGCTCCCTCCGTATAGGTATAGACGAAGCCCAGCCAATCCAGGGCGTCGGCTTCGCGCTGAGGTTTGCCGAGCTCGTGCCAGATCGGCAATGCTGCCCGGAAGCTCAGAGCCGCAGCTTTGAGATCGCTCCCGTTTGCCTCCAGGACCCCAATGGAGGTGAGCGCCTCGGTCTCCCAGGCGCGCTCCCCGAGCGCTCGCCACGCCGCCAGGGCCTGGCGATAGGTCGCCTCGGCCTGCGTTCTGGATTCCTGAGTGTCCGGCAAGGTTTCGCGGCCCGCCCGGCTCATCAGGGCCAGCGCATCATGCCGCGCGCCCGTGCGCTCCGGCAGATCCTCGATCCGGAAGTTGTACCGGCCGGGCCAGGAGGCCTTGTCCCGCGAGCGGACTTCGATCCAGTTTTCGCCCGTTCGGTCGAGCAGCAGGACCTCGGTACCCCAACCATCACGACTGGCGGTGACCGCGTACGGCTCCTTGTCTCCCGGGCCCCGCGCCTCCACCACCAGATCGATGCTCCGTTGCTCGACCGTCACCAGCACGGTCGTATCCGGTGGCACCACCACCTTCCAGCCCTGAGTCTCTCCGGCGGCTATTTGCCGTTCGCGGGACTCCCCCAGGGGCACGGTCTCCTCCGGCGGAGGGGGCGCGGCCTGCGCCGCGGCAGCGGAGAAGAGGAACAGGAAGAGGGCCGCCGGCCCACGGAGGCGGCGGCCCAGGACCGAGACTCTTCGGAAGGGCATGCTCGTAATGATACGAGCTTTTGAGTGGTCGGGTTCGATCCGATCGCTTCGCGCGGTGTTTATTCTCTCATCGCAAAGAAGCGATTTTCGCCGGATCGATCAGTGCTTTTGCAGGCCGTCCAGCGCGGCGAGCACCTCCGCGCTGTGGACGTCCGGATGGACGCCGACGAATTCCTTGACGATCTTGCCCTGGGGATCGACGATGAAGGTGTTGCGGGCCGAGAGCTTGTGCCCTCCGAATTCCATGATCGAACCATACTGGGTCGAGACCTGGGCGTCAGGGTCGGAGAGCAGCTTGAAGCTCAGGCCCTCCTTGGCGCAGAAGCTCTTGTGCGACTCGGCGGTGTCGACGCTCACGCCGAGGATGACCGCGTGGGCCTGCTCGTACTTGGCCAGGTCGCGCTGGAAATTGTGCGCCTCCAGAGTGCAGCCGCCGGTGAAGTCCTTCGGATAGAAGTAGAGGACCACCCACTGTCCCTGGAACGCCTTCAGGCTGGTGGGCTTGCCTTCGTTCGAGGTCA
>DASWQX010000837.1:0-3160 GCA_036403495.1 Thermoanaerobaculia bacterium | reverse complement strand
CTGCCTCCCACCCAACCCTTAGTCGACTGCTGTGGCCACGAGATGGTGAAGGTCTCCGTTGACGAGTCGTACGGGTGGGGGGCAAGAGGAGAAAGGTAACATCCTCTGTGGTCTCTGCCGTCTGTGTGTGATCAATCCCTTTAGCCGCGTGACTCTAGCTCGCCGAGTTTTTCGATACGTTCTATGCCCCCGCGCGCCCTGAGCAGCTCTTCCCGGGTCCTGTCAAGTTGGGCAGCGGTGGCGCTAGTGTCAAGCGACTCACCCTCTTGGAGCCTTGATAGGAGCTGCTCGGTCCTCCATAAAGCGTGCTCGCAGTTCTGACGCACGTGCTCTGCTAAGTATCGGACCTCTCTGATGAAGTTTGCTTTTTCGCTATCCATCGAAGTTAATCTAAGCACACTACAAAGCACGCGGCACTTGTTGAGTCCCTCAGTTTTCGAGAATTTCTCTTGTCGGCAACTCGGTGAATAGTGCCAACCCGCTTCCTATAGGCGCAAGACATTAACCGAGCCTAATCCTTTTAGATTATAAAAATGAGCCATTTGTCTCATGCATACAGATGCTCATATCCAACATCCTCAAAATCGTTACTAGTAGCTGGGTGATGAACAGTAGTAGCGCCTGCTGATCTTCCAGGTAGTGTCATCCCGTTGGGAAAGCGGGAGGAAGGTAGAGAGATGGTTGAGGCAACTGCTTCCGGGAATGGTAGCGTCCCAACCCCGTGGTTCTCGTCCACGGCGCCTTCGCCGATTCGGCGAGTTGGGCGGGTGTAATCGCCGAGCTGCGTTCCGACGGCCTGCAAGTGCTCGCCGGAGTCGGTTCTGGCGGGCAACCGGGCACTCCCTGCAGATCCAGTTTCAGACATACGATCGGTACCTCTGTATCCTGTATCACAGCGATGAGAGGAGATGGAAGCCATGGACCTTCGACTGGCAGGCAAGGTGGCTGTCGTCACCGGCGCGAGCAAGGGCATTGGCCTGGCCGTGACCAGGGCACTGGTCAGCGAGGGTGTGAACGTGGTCGCCGCTGCCCGAGACCTCACCGACGACCTGTCCCAGCTCACCACTCAAGGCCAGGTCCACCCCGTCCAGGTGGATCTGGGCACCCCGGACGGACCAACACAGCTAATCGATGAGGCCGTCGTGGCATACGGTGGGCCGGACATCCTGGTCAACAACGTGGGCGCGGTCCACCCGCGACCCGGCGGGTTCCTCTCCCTCACCGACGACGACTGGCTGTGGGGACTGACCATCAACTTCCTGGCTGCCGTCCGCACCACCCGCGCGGCGCTACCACACCTGCTCGATCGCGGCGCCGGCACCATCGTCAGCACCTGCTCGGTCAACGCCATCCTGCCGGATCCGCTGGTCATCGATTACAGCGCCGCCAAGGCCGCCCTGCTGAACTTCTCCAAGTCGCTGTCCAAGGAGGTCGGCCCGCGAGGCGTCCGCGTCAACACGGTCAGTCCGGGACCAGTCGCCACCCCGTTGTGGCTCGGCGAGGACGGCGTCGCCGCGACGGTCGCCCGCGCCAGCGGCGGCGAAGCCGGGGATATCGCCAAACAGGCCGCCGCCAACGCGGTGACGGGGCGGTTCACCCGCCCCGAAGAGGTGGCTGACCTCATCGTGCTACTGGCCAGCGACCGCGCCGGCAACGTCACCGGCGCCGACTTCGTCATCGACGGCGGACTCATCACTACTCTGTGAACCCAACAGTAACAGCTGACGGCGCACCGACCTTCGAGGAGCCCGGGCTTCTGCCAGGAGCTGGTCAGAGCCTTAGCCACCGAAGGTTCGAAGGGAGCATCAGGAAGGTGAGCCGAACTGGAAAGGGGGTCGGGATCGAGAACGCTGACGGGGTACAAACAATGGACCATAAAGATTTCCGCACGAAGTGGCTCCGGATTGGATGAGTTGCGAGAGCTTCGACCCCGCCCGGATACCGTACTTCAACCAGGACGTCGAGGACCAGGGGAACCCCGAGCCCATGAAGGAGCTTAGGGAGAAGATACGCGCCTACGACGCCGTGCCCATAGCGACACCAGAGTACGACTACGCCATCCCCGGTGTCTTGACCGCCGCCCTGGACTGGTGCCTGCGCTCGCATTACGATGCCACGCCCTTCCGTCACAAGCCGGTTGGGATCGTGGGGGCAAGCCCGGGAGGTGGTGGGACTGCCCGGGGTCAGATGGTCTTAAGGCAGATACTCTTGCACCCGCCAGCCTACGTGATGCCCGATCCTCAGATGCTCATTCCCTTATCACGCCAGAAGTTCGACGAGAACGGTGACCTCGTAGATGAAGAGACGCGCGACAGGCTGTGCCGCTTCCTCTCGGCGCTGGTTGAGTGGATCCAGCGGTTCGAGGAACCGATGCCTTACCGGAGACCGGCCGCGGCGAGGAGGGGCAGCTTGTGATGCGGCTCACGGACGCGGGCGTTCCCTTCGTAACGCTGCTTGTACGTGAGTCATGGCGTACACACCAATCTAAGAAAAGGAAGCTATGATGCAGGAGCACCTGACGGCGTGGACATTGCGCCATAATTACTCCTTGCTACGCTGGAGCCGGCTCCGTGTGAGCTGCGCTGCCTTTGCCCTCGATTATGAGCGCAGATGCTGCCGCGCTCGCCAGAGCTAGAACGGCGGCGGTGATCATAGCCACCCGGAATCCCGCCACGAATGATTCGGCCACCGCCTGCTTCACATCAGCCGCCACCTGGCCGCTGACGCCCTCCGGGACCTGTGCCGCGCCCAGGTCCACTTTCTCAGCCTCCAGTTGCTGCTGTGCCTGCGGGGACAGGTCGAGGCTCGCGGTGTGCGCGTCGAGGGTGGCTGAGAAGGCGAGAAAGACGAAGATCCCGAGCACCGCAATCGCCAAAAGCCCCGCCGCCCGCGAGACAGCGTTGTTCACGCCGGAAGCGAGGCCGGAGTGCCGTCCTTCGACGGAGCTCATCGCCGTCGTGGTGAGCGGCGCGATGACCAAGGACATCCCGAAGCCCAGAACCACTATTGCGGGGAAGAACGTTGTCCAGTAAGAGCCTTCGGTGTCCGGGAGAGCGAAGAGGACGAACCCTACTGCGGCGATGATCGGGCCGATGATGAGCGGCAGCCTAGCCCCGTATCGCGTAACTAATCCACCGGCCCAGCGCGACAGCAGGAACGT
>DASWQX010000836.1:0-4229 GCA_036403495.1 Thermoanaerobaculia bacterium | reverse complement strand
CTCTTTCCTTCTTGAGGGCTCCGAAGGAGCCCAGGCATGTAGCCTGGGGCGTAAGCCCCAGGAAAGGGCCCTGACCCAACCCAAAAGCCCCGAAGGGGCGACGGCAGCTCATCGCTCCGCCGTAGGCTGCCGTCGCCCCTTCGGGGCTTTGGGATCTTTGGGAATCGCTCGACCTGGGGCTCACGCCCCAGGCTACATGCCTGGGCTCCTTCGGAGCCCCCAAACCCATCGGGAGGTGGCCGCTTGAGCTACGCTTCCGATCCCTCCCTCTTCGTCCGCCCGGAGCTGCGCGCTCTTGGCGCCTATCACCTCGACCTCTCGCCGAGCCGCCACAAGCTCGATCAGAACGAGGTCCCCTGGGATCTCCCCCGCCGCTTCAAGGTGGAGATGGCCGAGCGGCTGCTGGCGGCCGACTGGGGGAGATATCCCGATTTCCACGCCGACGAGCTGCGGCACGACCTCGGCCGGCTGCACGGCCACCCCCCCGAGGGGGTGCTGGTGGGCAATGGCTCGAACGAGCTCCTCTCGGTGACGTTGACGGCCCTGGTGGCGCCGGGCTCCGAGGTGCTGGGCGCCGAGCCGAGCTTCGGTCTCTATCGCAGCTTCGTGCTCAAGGCCGGTGGCGTTCCCCGCTTCCTGCCGCCGCGGGCGGATCTCCGGATTCCCGTCGACGAGCTGGAGGCCGAGGTCGAGCGCGATCCCCGCCGGCCGCTCCTCCTCTGCACGCCCAACAATCCGACCGGCGACGCCCTGCCGGTCGAGCGCGTCGAGCGGCTGCTGGACCGCTTGGAGGCGCCGCTGCTGCTCGACAACGCCTACGGCGAGTTCTGCCGCTTCGACTACCGGCCGCTGCTGGCGCGCCATCCCCACCTGATCCTCTTCCGCACCTTCTCCAAGGCCTGGTCGCTCGCCGGCCTGCGCCTCGGCTACCTGCTGGCCGATCCGCGTCTGGTGACCGAGCTGATCAAGGTCAAGCTGCCGTACAACCTCGGCCACCCCGGCGTGATCGCCGGCAGCGTGGCCCTGGAGGCCGAGGCGACGGCGCGCCGGCGCGTGGCGCTGCTCGTCGGCCGCCGGCCGCAGTGGAGCGCCATGTTGGAGGAAGCTGGCTTCGAGGTCTTCCCCTCGGAGGCCAACTTCCTGCTCGTCCGCGCCACGCCGCCGGAGCGCGCCAGGGAGATCCAGCGGGACCTGGAAGCGCGGAGCATCCGGGTGCGCGACGTCGGCGGTTACCCGGGATTGGCGGGATGCCTGCGGGTGTCGATCGGAGCGGGTGCCTCTCTACGAGCCGTCAGGTCGGCCCTGCGGGGCGAACCCTCACCCCCCGGCCCCCTCTCCCATCCCCTCCCACCCTCCCTCACTGGGAGAGGGGGAGAAGGAAGGAAGGGACAGACAAGAACAGGAATCGTCGAGCGCTCCACCGGCGAGACGCGCATCCATCTCACCCTTCGCCTCGACGGCGGCGAGAGTCGCATTTCGGTGCCCGACGGCTTCTTCGCCCACATGCTGGCGGCGCTGACGACCCACGCCGGCTTCGGGATCGACCTCGCGGCCACGGGGGACACCCACGTCGATCTCCACCACACGGTGGAGGACGTCGGGATCGCCCTCGGCGAGGCGCTGGCCGCGGCGCTGGGGGAGCGGCGGGGGATCGTGCGCTTCGCCCATGCTTACGCGCCGCTCGACGAGGCGCTGGCGCGGGCGGTGGTGGACCTTTCGGGGCGCGGCGGCTTCCACTACGCGGCGCCCGCCGCCATCGCCGGCGGCTGGGTGACCGCGGACTTCCCGCTCACCCTGGTCGCCGATTTCTTCCAGGCCTTCGCCGACCGCGGCCGGCTGACGCTCCACCTCGACATCCTCGCCGCCCGCAACGGCCATCACGCCGCCGAGGCCGCCTTCAAAGCCGCGGCCCTGGCGCTCCGCCAAGCGGTGGCCCTGCGCGCCCGAGCCGCCGAGACCGCCGAGGTGCCGAGCACGAAAGGGACGCTTTCGGCATGAGCGCGGCCACCGTCATCGACGCTGGCGTGGGCAATCTCGGCAACCTGGTGCGCGCCGTCGAGCACGTCGGAGGATCGGCGGAGATCACCGCCGACCCCGAGCGGATCGCGCGCTCCCGCTGCCTGCTCCTCCCCGGCGTCGGCGCCTTCGCGCCGCCTCGCGAGGCGGTGCGCGGGAGCGTCGAGGGGGCGCTCCGCGAAGCGTTGGCGAAGGGCGCCTGGCTGCTCGGCATCTGCGTCGGCTTCCAGATCCTGTTCGACGAGGGGGAGGAGTTCGGCGTCACCGACGGCCTCGGCCTCCTCCCCGGCCGGATCACCCGCCTGCCGGCTACCGTGCCGGTGCCGCACATCGGCTGGAACCGGCTGCACGGCGCCACTGGCCATCCGCTGCTGGAGGGGCTCGCCGACCGCTATGTCTACTTCGTCCACAGCTACGCCCCCGACGGCGTGCCGGAGGAGCGCGTCCTCGCCCGCTGCATCCATGGCCGCGACTTCCCCGCGGCCGCCGCGAGCGGAAGGGTGATGGGTACCCAGTTCCACCCCGAGCGGAGCGGCGAGGCGGGGCTGCGGCTTTTGACGAATTTTCTGCAAATGGCTGAGGAGGGTGCGTGGAGCTGATCCCGGCGATCGACCTCCGTCACGGCCGCGCCGTCCGCCTCCGCCAGGGGGACGACACGCGCGCCACGGTCTATGACGACGATCCGGTGGCCGTGCTGGAGGCGTACGCCCGCGCCGGAGTCGTCCGCGTCCACGTCGTGGACCTGGACGCCGCCCTGGGCGAGGCGCCGCAGCGGGAGCTCATCGAGCGGCTGGCGGCGGTGGGCGCCAGCGTCCAACTCGGCGGCGGCCTGCGCGACCGCGAGGCGATCGACTGGGCGCTCGGCGCCGGCTGCGACCGGGTGGTGATCGGCTCCCTGGTGGCGCGCGATGTCGAGACCTTCCGCGTTCTGGCCGACGAGCGCCCCGGCCGGCTGATCCCCGCCCTCGACATCGCGCACGGCGAGGTGCGGATCGCCGGCTGGAAGGAAGGGGCGGTCCACCCGTTGGGAGAGCTCTGCGGCCGGCTGATGGGCGCCCCCTGCCCGGCCGTGCTGGTGACCGACGTCGAGCGCGACGGCATGATGACCGGCCCCAACCTCGACCTCGCCCTGCGGGTGGCGCGCACCTCGGGGGTGCCGGCGCTCCTCTCCGGCGGCGTCCACTCCCTGGCCGACCTCGAAGCGGCGCGGCAGATCCCGGAGATCGCCGGCGCCATCGTCGGCCGCGCCCTCTACGAAGGGGCCTTCACCGTCGCGGAGGCGCTGGCCGTATGCGGATAGACCCTCACCCCCCGGCCCCCTCTCCCAGCCCTCCTTCCACCCGTCCGGGGAGAGGGGGAGAGAGCGGTGTCAGCGGCCTGGCGCGGCGGGTCATCCCCTGCCTGGACGTCGCCGCCGGCCGGGTGGTCAAGGGGGTGCGGTTCGAGAACCTGCGCGACCAGGGCGATCCGGCCGAATCCGCCCTCCGCTATGCCCTCCAGGGTGCGGACGAGATCGTCTTCCTCGACATCGGCGCCGCTCCCGAAGAGCGCGATACCGACGTCGATTGGGTCCGCCGTACGGCTGGGCAGGTCTTCATCCCGCTGACCGTGGGCGGCGGCGTGCGCAGCGAGGCGGACGCCACGCGGCTCCTCCGCTCGGGTGCCGACAAGGTCGGGATCAACTCCGCCGCCGTCGAGCGGCCGGAGCTGATCCACGACCTCGCCCGCCGCTTCGGCAGCCAGTGCGTGGTGCTGTCGGTGGACGCCCGCCGGGTGGACGGCGGCTGGGAGGTGGTGACGCGCGGCGGCCGTCTGGGCACCGGCCTCGACGCCCTCGCCTGGATCCGCGAGGGGGTCGAGCGCGGCGCCGGGGAGGTGCTGCTGACCAGCATCGACCGCGACGGCACGCAGGGGGGATACGACCTGGAGCTGATCGAAGGGGCCGCCGCCGCCGTCCCGGTGCCGGTGATCGCCTCCGGCGGCGCCGGCGAGCCCGCGCACCTCGTGAAGGCCCTCGCCGCCGGCGCCGCCGCCGTGCTCGCCGCGTCCATCTTCCACCAGGGCACGTATACGGTAGGGGACGTCAAGCGGGTGATCGCCGCGGCGGGGTTCCCGGTGCGGGTGGAGGGGGAATGAGGATCTTTTCCGTGTCGTGGGAGAGCGTGGAAGATCGGAGCGTTGCCGCGGTTTCGGAGACGCCCCGCCGTTGCAGG
>DASWQX010000835.1:0-19848 GCA_036403495.1 Thermoanaerobaculia bacterium | reverse complement strand
ACTGATCCACCTGCTCGCCGTCGCCACCTGCTATGTGCGAAATGGATCAGCCCACTGGATGTTCGAATCGCCGGACCTCGCGCACTATCCGTTCTCCGCGCCGCCGGGCTGGGGGTATTCGCTGCCGGTGGTCTACCTGGTGTGGACACTCGTCGTGGTCGCGATGTATCCCCTCTGCCGGTGGTTCGCGGCGCTCAAAGCCCGGCGGAGCGACGCGTGGCTGAGCTATCTCTGAGGGCGGATTCGCCACCCCTATGAAATGGATCGGCGCCTGGAAGCACTTCCAGAAAGGCTGACGTCTCGACTCCCCCAGGAGGTGCTTCCAAGTGTCCATGTCCTTGCGTCTGCGCTGGTGTGGCGCCCTCGCGATTTCCATTCTGACCGCCGCTCTGGCCGCTCCTCTCCAGGCGGCCACCGATCCCACCTATGCCGCGCTTCGTGGCGCGAGGCCGGACGGACGGAAGATCCCGGTCCAGGGCCTGGTCCTGGAGCGCGACGCGTTCCGCTTTCAGCTCGACTCCGGAGCGCTCCATCTGCTCGCTCCGGTCGAAGGACACACGATCGGCGCGGTCTTCGTGGGCCAGGGGAGCTATCGGCTGAGCCCCGCGACCCCGAACGAGGCGCGGCAGCTCGCGATCTACGCCGGGGCCAACAAGGGCTTCGAGGCGTTGACCGATACGTTCGACAATCTGCTCCTCTTTTTCACCGACGGCACCCTGGCCGAGTTAGAACAGAAGGCCGCGATACAGACCGGCGCTCCCGACCCGCGCGCCGCAGCGGTCTACGACCGCTGGCTCAAACGGCAGCAAAAGGACTTCAAGACCAATTTCCACCTCCGGATTCTCGAGGATCTGCTCAACGCTCCAGGGAAGCCCCATGGTGTCTTCCTGGCCCTGGTCGACGGCCGTAAGCTTCCGCCGGCCCTCGCGGCCGTAGACCCTGACGGCGCCGAGCGGCTGGGCATCGCTCCGCGATTGGGCGGCGAGACCGACCTCTTCCTGGTCGCCGATTCCTCCAAGGGAGGGATCTGGTATCTCTGCGATCGCAAGGAGGAAGCGGCGAGCGGGCAGTCCGTGCCCGCGAAACGGCTCGTCGACGCTCTGGACTACCACGTCGAAACCGAGGTCAAGCGCAATGCGGACATCCTCGGGAAGACCATCATCCGCTTCCAACCTCTGGTAGGCGGCCTGCGCGTCCTGCCCCTGAACCTGCTGTCGAAGCTCCGCATCGGCGAAGCGTCCTATGCGGTCGAGACCGCGGGAGCCGAGCCCGTCTGGAAACCTTTGCCCTGGATTCAGGAGGATGAAAACAAGGACGCCGATGCCGCCGTGGTGTTCCCTGAGCCGCTCGCCAAAGGCGCCACGGTCCAGCTCCGGCTCTCGTATCAAGGGGATGAGGTGCTGCAGAACGTCGGCGGCAAGACCTTCGTGGTCGGCGCCCGCGAGAGCTGGTATCCCAATCTCGGCGTCTTCTCCGATCCGGCGAAATTCGAGCTCACGTACCGGACCCCTGCCGGCCTCGAAGTCGTCTCCGTGGGGCAAAAGGTGGAGGAGCACAATGAAGGGAAGCAGCGGATCTCGCTCTGGCGTTCCGAGATCCCGATCCAGGTCGCCGGCTTCAACTATGGGAAATTCGAAAAGCTCCTGCGGAAGGACGACGTCAGCGGCGTCCAGGTCGAGGTTTTCACCAGTGAGGACCGCCCCGATCTGGGGCCCGAGGTCGGCCTGGTCTCCGCATCCCGGCTGGCCGACAGCGCGGCCGTGGACGGGCTCAATTCGGCGCGGATCTTCTCCACCTATTTCGGGCCCCTGCCTCAGAATCACGTGGTGATCACGCAGCAGGCGCAGTGGAGCTTCGGACAGTCCTGGCCATCGCTGATCTTCCTCCCCTATGCGTCCTTCCTGACCGGCACCCAGCGGGCCGCTCTCGGCCTCTACCAGATGAAAGACTTCATCAATCAGGTGGGTTTTCACGAATTCTCCCACCAGTGGTGGGGGCACCTGGTGACCGCCGCCACCTATCGCGACGAATGGCTGGAGGAGGGCTTCGCCGAGTTTTCAGCCGCACTCGCCGTGCAGCACACCCAGGGGTGGGAGGGCTACACCGATTTCTGGCGCCACGCGCGCAAGTTCATCTTCGCGAAGTACCCTGGCAACGCGATCGCGCACGACCAGGCGGGACCGATCAGCCAGGGCTGGCGGCTCGGCACGGCGTACTCCCCCTCGGCGCCGCAGGCCATGATCTATTCCAAGGGTGGATACGTCCTCCACATGCTGCGCACCCTGATGTTCGATCCCAAGGCCCAGGTGCGGTGCCGGACGCCAACTTCATCGCCCTGATGAAGGATTTCGCCACCACCTATAGCGGCAAGGCCGCCACCACGGCCGACTTCCAGAAGGTTGTGGAGCGCCACATGGTGCCGAGCCTGAACGCCAACCGTGATGGCAAGATGGACTGGTTCTTCGACCAGTGGGTTTACGGCACGGAGATACCGCGCTACGTCTCGGATCTGAAGGCGGAGAAAACGGAAGGCGACGAATACCGGATTCACGGTCAGGTCAGCCAGCAGGGAGTTCCGAATACTTTCCGCGCTCTGGTCCCGATTCAGGTCGAGCTCGGCAAGAACGATGTCATCCGGATCGGAGCCGTTGGAATGACGGGGGAGGCCACCGTACCGATCGACGTGAAGCTCAAGCTCCCGAAAGCCCCCAAGCGCGTCCTGGTCAACGCCAACGGCGAAGTCCTGGCGCGGGATTGAGGCGGTTGGCAGACCGGAGAGTCAGCGAAGGCTGCGTGCTGTAGGTCAGGGTGACCTCGATCGACCCATCGGCTTCTTCCGCCGTGAGTGTCACCTTGTCGGCACCCTCAGAGAACGTAAGCTCGAAAGGTCCGACGTCAACGTTAGAGCCGATGACCTCACCCAACTCGATGTTCTGGAACAGGGCCGCGTAGTATATTGGCGCTGGCGGCACACTGAATGCGAAATTCACGTCTGAGCGTACGTCGGGTACATAGAAAGCAGCCGAGCCGTCCATTCCAATGCCCGGGTTTGCCAACGATCCGGATCTGTTCTTGATGATGATCTGGTCCGGTGACGGAGCATCGCCGTCCGGAAACAGTCGCTGGGTGCCGTCGGCAAACATGATCATCCACTGCGTACCCAGCGCCGCGGGCAATATCTGAGACGCTCTGTAAAAACGGGCACCGTCCTCCTCCCGGTAGTCCCCGAGCGCCACGTTATAGGTGGTCTCCCACGTGACGCCGGACTGGCCGGAAGCAGGAACCCTCGTCTGTTTCCAGGAAACGCTATCCGTGAACTCCGAGGGCGTGGGCACCTGGTAGATCGCGATGATCCAGGTAGATGAGGTCCGGTTGATGAAATCGACGGTGGCCATAATGATCTCCCTCTGCTGACAAGAATGTGATTGCACCGCGAAGGGTTCAGGACTGCTTTGCCATGGCGGCTGGCCGCAAAACCGCCGCCGAACGAGGCATTGCCTGGCCCCGTCCGGCGGGAGTAGATCAGGCAGCCTCCTCGCGTCGGGGAGCTTGAATGCGCTCCTTGATGAGTGCCGAGGTCGTGCTGTAGTTCACGGTGACAATAATCGTCCCCTCGATTTCCTCCGCGATGACCGTCGCCTTGTCGGCATTCCCGGTAAACGTAAGCTCCCAAGGTCCGACGAGAACGTTCGAGCCGATGACCTCACCCAACACGAGGTTCTGGAATAGGGCCGCGTGGTATGTTGGCGCTGGCGCCGCTTTGAACAGGGAATTTGAATTTGAGAGTCTGTCACGCCGATAGGCGGCAGCCGAGCCGTCCATTCCAACGCCCGGGTTTGCCGACGATCCGGACATGTTCCTGATGACGATCTCGTCCGGCTCCGGAGCCTCGCCGTCCGGAATCAGCCGCTGGGTGCCGTCGGCGAACATGATGGTCCATTGCGTACCCATCGCAGCGGGCAATATCTGAGACGCTGTGTAATAACCGACCCCGCCCTCCTGACGGTAGTCTCCGAGCACCACGTTATAAGTGGTCTCCCACCTGACGCCGCTCCTGCCGGAAGGGGGAACTCTCATCTGTTTCCAGGAAACACTATCCAGATCCGGCAGGGGTGTGTACTCCTGGAAGACCGCCATGATCCAGGTCTCTGAGGTCCGGTTGACGAAATCGACGAAATAGGTGGCCATAAAATTTTCCTTTCTGCTGACAAGAATGATGTTTGTGATTGAATCGAATAAACCTGCCAACCTTGCTAGTCTAGGCTCGGATTAGCTCTGCGATCATCGCACCATGTTTCTCCTTTCAAAGTTAAATGAGCCGACCGCGAATCATGGTTGCGACGCTGCCATCGCAAGCGCCATGCCATACCGCCTCTGCGAGGTAAACCGTCGACGTGCACGCGCTATCCCACCGTCGCGGCACTTTCTCCTACCGTCTGACGGTACCGTCAGACGGTACCGTCAAACCGTCGCGGCGCCCGGACGGTCTTCCGACGGGCAACGTCGAGCTGACGCTCAAGACGTCGGACCACTGCGGCCAGGGCCCCTGGCAATGCCCGCACGGGGTAAAAGAGGTTGGCGGAAAATGGGCTCGGAAGAATCCCGGTGCTCCCATTGTCTTCCCGGACAGCTGAATTCCTTCCCGAACCGCTTGGATCTCAGCCCGATGCGAAAATAGCGAACCCGGGGCCTCGGGAAAGAATCCGGACCGCTTAAACTCTTTCCCGGCGCTCCGGATAAAATCCCGGGTGCCCGGGATTCCAACCCGAGGGCTCGGGAAACGATCCGGCGCGTCGGGAACGGTTCCGGGGCGCCGGGTTTCTTTCCCGAGCGCTCGGGAAGGGAAAAAACGCGTTGGGATCGCTCGAAATGAATTCGGACGCCTGAAAAACGGATCGAGATGGATTGGGACGGGCCAGGGTTGGTTAGCCTAGTGCCGCACCCTCGAGTCACCCTGGAGGTCGAAGGCGCCATCCCCCCGACCTCGCCGCCCTCTTCCGCACCGTCGAGATCCTCCACGCCGGCAAAGGAGCCACCTTCGGCCTCGGCCGCATCGCCCTCGAATAGCGCTGCAACGAACCCTGCGGTCTCATCGCCCACCGTCTCGGCCCCTCCGGCAACGCCTTCCGCGTGATTTCCTCTGGGAGGGCAGCCGCTGCCCTCCGAGATTTCCGTTCACGATCTCGCAGGGCGACGACTGCCCTCCGAGATCTTCGTTCAGGATCTCGCGGGGCAATGACTGCCCTCCGAGATCTTCATTCAGGATCTCGCTGGGCGACGACCGCCCTCCCAGATTTTCCGTCCGCGAAGCCGAAGGCCCGCACGCCGAAAGGGAGCGCGCACACGAAATCTGGGAGGTCAACGGCCACCCCCCGAGAGGCGCTCTCTCGCACCGGCTGGGCGCTGACGCCAGAGCCGAAGGCGCACCCAGCGATCCTCTGGGCGGCTACGGCCACACGGCGCTTCGTCCCCGGGCTCTCGCCCCGCCCGGGCATGAATGCCCGGGCTACGTCGGAAACGAAAAGCCGGCTGAAGCCGGCTCCGAAGTCAGAGGCGCTCCTCCAAGAGCCGGGTTCACCCGGCTTTTCGGTCGCAGCGTAGCCCGGGCATTGATGCCCGGGCGGGCCGGACCGAGCAGTCTGACAGAGTAGAATTGGAAGGCCGGCGGGACGCCGGCGGTCCCAGGGGGGGAGACGTTTAGCGGGAGAGAGGCTGCAGGAGGAGGCGGTCTACTTCGAAACCACCGCCGGCCCGCCCGGCAGCTCACCGGTCGTCCAGCCGCCCCCCAGGGCTTTGATCAGGTTGACGCTGGCGGTCATCTGGCGGATGCGGAGGTCGACGGTGTTGCGCTCGTTGGAGTAGGCGGCGTTCTGGGCGGTGATCACTTCCAGGTAGGTGGCGATGCCCGAGTTGTACCGGTTGCGGGTGAGTTGCAGGGAGCGCTCGGCGGCGGCGGTGGCGGCCACCTGCTGGGTGGCTTCGTCGGCGAGGATGCGCACGGCGGCAAGGTTGTCCTCGACGTTCTGGAAGGCGGTGAGCACGCTCTCGCGGTAGCCCGCCACGGTGGCGTCGTAATTGGCTTCCGCCTGCTCCACCACCGCCCGCCGCCGGCCGCCGTCGAAAAGGGTGCCGAGGAGCTGCGGCCCGAGCGACCAGAAGCGGTTCGGCAGCGAGAAGAGCTTGCCGAGAGTGCTGCTGGCGAAACCTCCCGAGGCGTTCAGGCTCAGGGTGGGATAGTAGGCCGCCTGCGCGACGCCGATCTGCGCGTTGGCCGCCGCCACGCGGCGCTCCGCGCCGGCGATGTCGGGCCGTCTCTCCAGCAGCTCCGAAGGGACCCCCACCGGCACCACCGGTGGCGCGAACTTGATCGGCGCCTCCGCGATCGTCAGGTCGGCCGGGGCCTTGCCGGTGAGGATGGCGATGGCGTGCTCCAGTTGGGTGCGCGAGACGCCGAGGTCGATCGCCGCCGCCCGCGCGGTTTCGAGCTGCGTCTGCGCCTCGGCCAGGTCGGCTCCCGAGGCCACCCCCTGGTCGTGACGGTTGGAGGTGATCTTGAGCGCCGTCTGATATTCGTTGACGGTCGAATCGAGCAGCCGCTTCTGCTCGTCGAGGCCGTGGAGTTGGAAGTAATCGACCGCCAGCTCGGCCTGCAAGCTCAGGCGGACGTTCTCGACGTCGGCCGCGCTCGCCTGCGCGGCGGCGACGTTGGATTCGATGTCACGCCGCACCCTCCCCCAGAGGTCGAGCTCCCAGGTGAAGTCGATCGGCACCTGATAGACGGTCGCATCGCCGCTCGACGAGGAGACGGTGGTCCCCGAGGAGCTGGTGGTCGAGCCGCTGCGGCTGGAGCCGCTGTGCGAGCGGGTGGCCTGGGCTCCCGCGGTCACCGTAGGGAACAGGCCGGCACGGGCCAGCGCCACGGCGGCGCGGGCGCCGCGGAACTGCGCCTCCGCCTGCGCCAGGGTCTGATTCGAAACCGAAACCTGCTCTTCGAGCGCGTTGAGCGCGGGATCGCCGAACAGCTCCCACCATTTGCCGCGCAGGGCGGCGTCGCTCGGCTGCGCCCGCTTCCAACCCTCCGGCGGCGCCTCCTTGAAGCCTCCCGGCGTCTCGACCGATGGCTTTTTATAGTTCGGTCCGACGGCGGTGCAGGCCGCGGCGAGCAGTCCGAAAATCAGAAGGAGAGAGGTGCGTGACTTCATGGATCAGGCCTCCGAGCCCGCGGGCACGGTGCGGCGGCGCGACTTCCGCGATTGCCGCGGTTGGCGCCGCCCTTCCCACCAGAGCCGGAACCGGTCGAGATAGAGATAGACCACGGGGGTCGTGTAGAGGGTGAGGAGCTGGCTGAACAGCAGACCGCCGACGATCGCGATGCCGAGCGGCCGGCGGAGCTCGGAGCCGGTGCCGAGGCCGATGGCCAGCGGCAGGCCCCCGAGCATCGCCGCCATGGTGGTCATGGTGATCGGACGGAAGCGCAGCAGGCAGGCCTCATAGATGGCGTCGGCCGGGCTTTTGCCCTCCTTGCGTTCGGCCTCGATGGCGAAGTCGATCATCAGGATGGCGTTCTTCTTGACGATGCCGATCAGCAGGATGATGCCGATCAGCGCGATCACCGACAGCTCGGTATGGCAGATGATCAGCGCCAGCAGCGCGCCGACGCCGGCCGAAGGCAGAGTGGAAAGAATGGTGATCGGATGGATCGTGCTCTCGTAGAGCATGCCGAGCACGATGTAGACGGTGAGCAGCGCCGCCAGGATCAGCAGCGGCTCGTTCTTCAACGAGTCCTGGAAGGCCTGCGCGGTTCCCGCGAAGCTGCCGTGGATGCTCGCCGGCAGCCCGATCTCCGCCTCCGCCCGGTCGACGGCGGTGACGGCGCTGCCGAGCGCCACGCCGGGGGGGAGGTTGAACGAGAAGGTGACCGAGGGGAACTGCCCCTGGTGATTGATGACCAGCGACGTGTTGGTGTTCTCGTAGCGGGTGAAGGCGGAGAGCGGCACCAGTTGGCCGGTGTTCGTCTTGACGTTGATGTAGCGCAGCCCTTCGGGGGTCTGCCAGTACTGCGGCTCGACCTCCATGATGACGTGATACTGGTTGAGCTGCCGGTACATCGTCGACACCTGGCGCTGGCCGAAGGCGTCGTAGAGCGTGTTGTCGATCATCGAAGGGGTGATCCCCAGCCGCGAGGCGGTGGCGCGATCGATCACCAGCGAGGACTGCAGCCCCTTGTTCTGCTGATCGGAATTGACGTCGACCAGCTCCTTGACGGTGCGCAGCTTCTGCTGCACCTTCGGCGCCCATTGCAGCAGCTCCTGGGTGTCGTCCCCCTGCAAGGTGTACTGGTATTGCGCGTTCCCCTGGCGGCCGCCCACCCGCAGGTCCTGATTCGCCTGGAGGAAGAGATTGGCGCCCGGCTCGTGCGAGAGCTTGGGCCGCAGGCGCGCGATGATCTGGTCGGCCGTCTCCTTGCGTTTGGTCTTGAGCGCCACGAACATGCGCGCCGAGTTGTTGCCGCCGGTGAAGGCGGTCACGCTCTCGATCCCCGGATCGCGCTGGACGATCGCCACCAGCCGCTTCATCCGGTCCTGCATCGCCTGGAAGGAGCTCGACTGGTCGGCGACGATCGAGCCGCCCATCCGCCCGGTGTCCTGCTGCGGAAAAAAACCTTTCGGCACGATGATGTAGAGGTAGACGCTGGCTCCCATCGTCGCCAGGGTGATGAACAGCACCACCGCCTGGTGGCGGAGCACCCAGGAGAGCGACACGTCGTATTTGTGCAGGATCCAGTCGAAAGCCTTTTCGCTCTTCTTATAGAGGCGGCCGTGCCGCTGCTCGTCGCGCGAGCGCAGGAGCACGGCGCACATCATTGGCGTGGCGGTGAGCGAGACCACCATCGAGACGGCGATAGCGACCGAGAGGACGATGGCGAACTCGCGGAACAGCCGGCCGACGATCCCCCCCATCAGCAGGATGGGGATGAACACGGCGATCAGCGAGATGCTGATCGTCAGCACCGTGAAGCCGATCTCGCGGGCCCCTTTCAGCGCCGCCTCCACCGGCTTCATCCCCTGTTCCAGGTAGCGGGTGATGTTCTCGATCACCACGATGGCGTCGTCGACCACGAAGCCGGTGGCGACCGTCAGCGCCATCAGCGACAGGTTGTCGATGCTGTAGTGGAGCAGGTACATGACGCCGAAGGTGCCGATCAGCGACACCGGCACGGCGACGCTGGGGATGAAGGTCGAGCGCAGGTCGCGCAGGAAGAGGAAGACGACCAGGATGACGAGCAGGATCGAGATGACGAGAGTGATCTCGACGTCGTGCACCGAGGCACGGATGGTGGTGGTCGAGTCCATCACCACCTGCATGTCGATCGCCGGCGAGATCGACGCCTTGAGCTGCGGCAGCACGGCGCGGATGCGGTCGACGGTGGCGATGACGTTGGCGCCCGGCTGGCGGAAGATGATCAGCAGGACGGCGGGCTTGCCGTTGGCGAGGCCGCCGGAGCGGACGTTTTCGACGGAGTCGTCGACGGTCGCGATATCCGAGAGGCGCACGGCGGCGCCGTTCTGATAGTTGACGATCAGCGGGCGGTATTCGGCGGCCTGGAGCAGTTGATCGGTGGTGCTGATCGTCCACAGGCGGTCGACGCTGGCGAGCTCGCCCTTGGGGCGGTTGGCGTTGGCGTTGGCAAGGGCCGTGCGGACGTCCTCCAGGCCGAGCCCGTAACCGTTGAGGAGGGTCGGATTGACCTCCACCCGCACGGCGGGCAGCGCGCCGCCGCCGACGGTGATCTCCCCCACCCCTTCGATCTGCGAGATCTTCTGTTGCAGCACGGAGGAGGCGACGTCGTAGATCTTCGGCACCTGGATCTGGTCCGAGGTGAGCGCGAGCAGCATGATCGGCGCGTCGGACGGGTTCGACTTGCGCAGGTTCGGGTTGCTCGGCAGGTTCGCCGGGAGCTGACCGCGGGCGGCGTTGATCGCCGCCTGGACGTCGCGCGAGGCGGCGTCGATGTCGCGGTTGAGGTCGAACTGCAAGGTGATGTTGGTCGAGCCGAGCGAGCTGGAGGAGGTCATTTCGGTGACCCCGGCGATGCGTCCGAACTGCCGTTCTAGCGGCGTCGCCACCGACGAGGCCATGGTCTCCGGGCTGGCGCCCGGCAGCCCGGCCGAGACGTGCAAGGTGGGGAACTCCACCTGCGGCAGCGGCGAGACCGGCAACAGCCGGAAGGCAAGGCCGCCGGCCAGCGCCACCGCCACCACGAGCAGCGTGGTGGCGATCGGCCGCCGGATGAACGGCGCCGAGATGCCGGTCAGGCCGCCGCTCTTCTCGTCGCCGTTGTCGCCCTTGTCGCCGTTCTCGGGGCGATTTTCCGGGCCATCCTCGGGGCGATCTTCGGGCTTGCCCTTCTCGTCGCTCATGCGCCCGCTTTCTCCGGTTGCAGGTCGTGATGCCCGCCGTGCTTCTGCCGCCGCTTCTCGGCCCACTTCGAGGCCCGCTGCGCCAGGCTGTCGAAGGCGAGGTAGACGACCGGCGTGGTGTAGAGCGTCAGGAGCTGGCTGAAGATCAGGCCGCCAATGATCGCGATGCCGAGCGGCCGGCGGAGCTCGGCGCCGATGCCGCTGCCGAGCGCCAGGGGGACGGCGCCGAGCAGGGCGGCCATGGTGGTCATGATGATCGGCCGGAAGCGGAGGAGCGCGGCCTGATAGATCGCATCGTGCGGCGCTTTCTTGTCCTTGCGTTCGGCGTCGAGCGCGAAGTCGATCATCATGATCGCGTTCTTCTCGACGATGCCGATCAGCAGGATGATGCCGATCAGCGCGATGATGCTGAACTCGCTGCGACAGATCAGCAGCGCGAGCAGCGCGCCGACGCCGGCAGACGGCAGCGTCGAGAGGATGGTCAGCGGGTGGATGTAGCTCTCATAGAGCACGCCGAGCAGGATGTAGACGGTGATCACCGCCGCCAGGATCAGCAGCGGCGTATTGCTCAGCGACCCCTCGAACGACGACGCGGTGCCCTGGAACCCCCCCTGGATGCTCGTCGGCATCTTGAGGTCGTCCTTGGCCTTGCCGACCGCCTTCACCGCTTCTCCCAGCGAGGCGCCGGGCGCCAGGTTGAAGGAGACGGTGACCACCGGGAACTGGCCCTGGTGGTTCACCGCCAGCGGCGTGGTCGACTCCTCGACGCGGGTGAAGGCGGCGAGCGGCACCGAGCCGCCCGCGGCCGAGCGCAGGTACACGTCCGTGAGGTCCTGCGGCCCCTGGTGGAAGCCCGGCTTGGTCTCCAGCACCACGCGGTACTGATTGAGCTGGGTGAACATGGTCGAGATCTGCCGCTGGCCGAAAGCGTCGTAGAGCGTGTCGTCGAGCATCTGCGGCGTGATGCCGAGCCGCGAGGCCGTGGTGCGGTCGAACACGAGGTGGGCCTGGAGGCCGTTGTTCTGCTGATCGCTGCCGACGTCGGCGAGCTCGGGGAGTTGGCGCAGCTTGGAGACGAAGCGGGGGACCCAGGTCGACAGCTCGTTGGGGTCGGCGTCCTCGAGGCTGTACTGGAACTCCGCCCGGCTCACCCGATCCTCCACCGACAGGTCCTGCACCGGCTGCATGTAGAGGGTGATGCCGGCGACCTTTGCCAGCTTCGGGGTCAGGCGGCGGATGACGTCGCTGGCGTTGAGGTCGCGGTCCGCCAGCGGCTTGAGGTTGATCTGGATGCGCCCGGTGTTGACCGTGGTATTGGTGCCGTCGACGCCGATGAACGACGACAGGCTCTCGACCGCCGGATCGGCGAGGATCACCTGCGTCAGCGCCTGCTGCCGCGCCGACATGGCGGGGAAGGAGATGTCCTGCGCGCCCTCGGAGATGCCGAGGATGACGCCGGTGTCCTGGATCGGGAAGAACCCCTTGGGGATGATCAGGAAGAGCAGCACCGTCGCCACCAGGGTGCCGACGGCCACGCCCAGCGTCAGCCGCTGGTGGTCGAGCACCCAGACCAGCGTGCGGTCGTAAAAGTCGAGGATCCTCTCGAACACCCGCTCGGAGGCGCGGTAGAAGCGCCCCTGCTGGGATTCGTCCTTGTGGCGCAGGAGCTTGGCGGCCATCATCGGCGTCAGCGTCAGCGAGACGGCGGCGGAGATCAGGATGGTCACGCTGAGGGTGACCGCGAACTCGCGGAACAGGCGGCCGACGACGTCGCCCATGAACAGCAGGGGGATCAGCACGGCGATCAGCGACACGGTCAGCGAGAGGATGGTGAAGCCGATCTGCTCCGCCCCCTTGAGCGCCGCCTGCAAGGGTTTCTCCCCCTCCTCGATGTAGCGCGAGATGTTCTCGATCATCACGATCGCGTCGTCCACCACGAAGCCGGTGGAGATGGTGAGCGCCATCAGCGTCAGGTTGTTGAGGCTGTAGCCGAGCAGGTACATGGCGCCGAAGGTGCCGATCAGGGTCAGCGGCACCGCCACGCTGGGGATCACCGTGGCGGCCAGCGTGCGCAGGAAGAGGAAGATCACCATCACCACCAGCGCGATGGTGAGCATCAGCTCGAGCTCGACGTCGCGCACCGAGGCGCGGATGGTGGCGGTGCGGTCGGTGAGCACGGTGACGTCGACGGCGGTCGGCAGCGAGGCGCGGAGCTGCGGCAGCAGCGCCGTCACGCGGTCGACGACGCTGATGATGTTCGCCCCCGGCTGCCGCTGGATGTTGACGATCACCGCCGGCGTCTGGTTCATCCACGCCGCCTGCTTGATGTTCTCGGCCGAATCGATCACGGTGGCGACGTCCGAGAGGCGCACCGGCGAGCCGTTCTTGTAGGCGATGATCAGCGGCCGGTACTGATCGCTCGACAGGAGCTGATCGTTGGCGCCGATGGTGTAGGACTGGCGCGCGCCGTCGAAGCTCCCCTTGGCCTGGTTGACGTTGGCGGCCGCCACGGCGGTGCGCACGTCCTCCAGGGTGAGGTCGTAGGCCGACAGCGCCGTGGGGTTCGCCTGGATGCGCACCGCCGGCTTCTGACCGCCGCTGATCTGCACCAGGCCGACGCCGGGGAGCTGCGAGACCTTCTGCGCCAACCGGGTATCGGCGAGGTCCTCCACCTTCGACAGCGGCATCGTCTTCGAGGTCAGCGCCAGGGTGAGCACCGGCGCGTCCGCCGGGTTGGTCTTGCTGTAGATCGGCGGGTTGGGCAGATCCTTCGGCAGGAAGGTGCCGCCGGCGTTGATCGCCGCCTGCACCTGCTGCTCAGCGACGTCGATGTCGAGGTCGAGGGTGAACTGCAGGGTGATGACCGAGGCCCCCTCGGAGCTGATCGAGGTCATCTGGTTCAGCCCCGGCACCTGGCCGAACTGGCGCTCCAGCGGCGCGGTGACGGCGGAGGCCATGACGTCCGGGCTGGCGCCGGGATAGAAAGTGATCACCTGGATCGTCGGGTAGTCGACCTCCGGCAGCGCCGAGACCGGCAGCTTGCGGAAGGCGACGACGCCGGCGAGCAGCACGCCCACCATCAGCAGCGACGTCGCGATCGGCCGCAGGATAAACGGCCGCGAAGGGCTCATGACTGCGCCTTCCGGTGACCGCCGCCCTTGCCACTTCCCTGCGCACCGCCGACGTGGGTGCGGGTGCCGTTCGGGCCGGCCACCGAGACGTCGACCTTCATGCCCGGACGCAGCTTGTCGACGCCGTCGATCACCAGCATGTCGCCGGGCTTCACGCCGCTCTGCACCACCGTGTCGTCCCCCTCGGTGATGCCGACCGCGACGTTGCGCGACTCGACCGTATAGTCCGGCTTGATCGCATAGACGAACGTCGACTGCGGGCTGCGCTGGATGGCGGCGGCGGGGACGGTGGTGGCCCCGTGCAGGACGTTGACCAGCAGGCGGGCGTTGACGAACTGCGCCGGGAAGAGCGCCTCGTTGGTGTTGGCGAACTGCGCCTTGATGCGGACGGTGCCGGTGGTGGGATCGATCTGGTTGTCGATCGCCAGCACCTGGCCGGAGGCGAGCTTCTGCTTCAGATCGCGGTCGTAGGCGTCGACGGCGAGCACCTGTCCGCCATGGATCTGCGGTAGCACATCCGGCAGGTGGTCCGCCGGGATGGTGAATAGCACGTCGATCGGCTGCAATTGGGTGATCGTCACGATGCCGTTGGTGTCGCCGGCGTGCACGATGTTGCCGACGTCCACCTGCCGCAGGCCGACCCGGCCGCCGGTGGGTGCCGTGACGCGGCTATAGGTGAGGTTCAGCCTGGCGCTCTCGATCTGCGCCTGGTCGCTCTTCAGGGTGGCCTGGGACTGGGCCACCGTCGCCGCCTGGGTGTCGAGCTGCTGCTTGGCGATCGAATCCTCCGCGTAGAGCACCTGGTAGCGCTGCAGGTCGACCTGCGCGTTGTGCAGCACCGCCTCGTCCTTGGACCTCTGCCCCTCGGCCTGCATGAGCTGGACCTGGAAGGGGCGCGGATCGAGCTCGGCCAGCAGGTCGCCGCCACGGACGATCTGCCCTTCGCGGAAGTCGATCCGCAGGAGCTGGCCGTCGACGCGGCTCTTGACGTTCACCGTGTTCAGCGGCGCCACCGTCCCCAGGCCGGTCAGGTAGACGCCGACGTCCTTGGCCGCCGCGACGGCCGCGAGGACCGGCACCGGGGCCTGCGCTCCTTTGCTCCCCTTTCCTCCCTTGCCGTCGGTGCCGGCCTGGGCGGCGGCGGCCTTGCCGCGGTTGTGGAAGTAGAAGAACGCCGCGAGCGCGGCGATGATCACCGCGAGGATCAGCAGCCAGCGGCGACGCCGGGGGGGAGGCTGGGTCGTATCCGCATTCTCAACGCCCTCGGCCGGCGGCAGCGCCTTCGGCTCGGGAGCCTCCTTGAGGGCGGCCCGGGGCTCTCTCTTCGCGGCCGGCGGGGCCTCGCCGACTTCGGCTTCTGGGGGTTCGGAGATCATCGAAGGGACCTCTGGAATCGAAAATACTGGTTCATCGTTCGCGCGCCGCGGCCAAAACCACACCCTCGGGCGGAACGTGTCCGCCCGAGGGAGAATTCTATGCAAGAGAACTGCCGGAAGTCGTTAAGAAGACGTAAAGGATGATCCGTCAACCAAGATACTGCGGCTTCTTCACCGTCGTATCGAAGTGATGGGTGGTCTTGTAGAGCTCGAGCTTGCCGGCCTGCGCGAAGCTCTCCGTCTTCGCCAGCAGCGCCGAGACCTGGGCCCCGCTGAGCGGCTGGAAGCTCTGCGCCGCGCTCACCGCCTGGTCGAGGATCTTGAGCGAATCGATGCCGGTGATCAGCACGCTGACCGGCAGGTTCATGGTGTAGTGCAGGCACTCGATCGGCGTCACCGCCCGGCTGTCGAGGATGAAGCTGTCGCCCATCGACTTCATGCCGAGCACGGCGATCTGGTGCTTCAGGGCCACGGGGAGCACCTGCTTCTCGAAGCTGTTGAAGTGGGCGTCCATCACGTTGAGCGGCATCTGCACGGTGTCGAACTGGAACTTGTGGGCGTCGGCGGTCTCGATCATGTGCAGGTGGATCTTCGGGTCCTTGTGGCCGGTGAAGCCGATGTAACGGACCTTCCCCGCCTTTTTGGCCGCCAGCACCGCCTCCAGCGCCCCGCCCGGCGCGAAGATGCGGTCGGGATCGTTCATCCGGATGATCTCGTGGAACTGCAGGAGGTCGAGATGGTCGACCTGCAACCGCTTGAGCGACTCGTCGAGCTGCCGGGTGGCGGACTCCTTGGTGCGGCCGTCGATCTTGGTCATCAGGAAGGCCTTTTGCCGGTAGCCGTCCTTGAGCGCCTTGCCCATCCGCTCCTCGCTCTTGCCGTCGTTGTAGTCCCAGGAGTTGTCCAAAAAGTTGATGCCGCGGTCGAGCGCGCCGCGGATGATGCGGATACTCTCCTGCTCGTCCTTCTGCTGGCCGATGTGCGAGCCCCCCACGCCGACGATGGAGACCTTCTCGCCCGTCCGCCCAAGGGTGCGATAGGGGACCCCCTGCTTCACCTCGGCGGCCCAGGCGAAGCCGCCGGTGCCCGCGGCGGCAATCGCAGCCGTCGCCGTGGCGGACAGCTCCAGGAACTGGCGCCGCGTGACGCCCCCTCTCTTCTCGGGACTCTCCTCAGACTCTCGCATGATTCACCTCCCCTTGCCCTTAGTGGCCCTTGCTCTTGCTCTTCCCCAGCTCGCGCCAGCTCTCCTCGTTGACCTCGACGTCGTACTTCTTCGCCGCGGTCTTGATCCGCTTCCAGGCCTCGTTGCGCTCTTCGTCGTTCACCCCTTCGACCTGGTCGAAGCGGGCGATGGCGTTGCGCACATGGCTCGCGTCCTCGAGAGGCTCCTTGCGCTGCTCGGGGAAGGCGAAGTTGCGGGTCGAGATCTCATCGCGCTTTTCGGTGTCCAGTTTGGCCATGGTGTCGCGCTCCTTTCGAGCCCGATTTCATTCATGAACGATGCCAGAAGCGCTACAATTCCGCCGCCATGAACGTCCGCATCCCCGCTCTTCTCGCCCTGCTCCTGCCGTCCGTCGCGACGGCGGCCACCGTCCCGGACGATCCCCCCGCGCTGGCGGCCGAGGTGCGCGCCGAGGCCCTCCGCTCCTGGCAGGCCTACGAGCGCTACGCCTGGGGGCACGACGAGCTCCGGCCGCTGAGCAAGGCGCCGCGCGACTGGTATGGCGAGCCGCTGCTGATGACCCCGGTGGATTCGCTGGACACGCTGCTCCTCCTCGGCCTCGACGCCGAGGCGGCCAAGGCCAGAGCGCTGATCGTCGACAAGCTCTCGTTCGACCGCGACATCACGGTCAAGAACTTCGAGGTCACCATCCGCCTGCTGGGCGGCCTGCTCTCGGGGTATCAGATGACCGGCGACGCGCGCCTCCTCCATCTCGCCGAGGATCTCGGGACGCGCCTGCTGCCGGTGTTCAACTCCCCCACCGGCATGCCCTACATGTATGTCAACCTGAAGACGGGCAAGACCTCCGGCGCGCGCTCGAACCCTGCGGAGATCGGGACGCTGCTGTTGGAATTCGGCACCCTCGCCAAGCTCACCCACAAGCCGGTGTTCTACGACAAGGCCAAGAACGCCGTCGTCCAACTCTACGACCGGCGCTCGAAAATCGGTCTCGTCGGCGAGGAGATCGACGTCGAGACCGGCGCCTGGATCAGCCCCGCCAGCCACGTCGGCGGCGGCATCGACTCCTACTACGAATACCTTTTGAAAGCCGCGCGCCTGTTCGGCGACAAGGATTGCGAAAGGATGTGGAAGGAGAGCGTCCGGGCGCTCAACCGATACCTGGCCGAGAAGACGCCCTCAGGCTTCTGGTACGGCCAGGTGGACATGAATACAGGCCAGCGGACCGCCGCGGAGTTCGGCGCCCTGCACGCCTTCCTGCCCGCCGTCCTCGCCCTCGGCAGCGACCTCGGCCGGGCGCGGCGGCTCCAGGCGTCGGCGTACGCGATGTGGAACCTGACCGGGATCGAGCCCGAGGAGATCGATTACCGCTCGATGAAGATCACCTCCGCCGGTTATCCGCTGCGGCCGGAGATCATCGAATCGGCTTACTACCTGTTCCACTACACCAAAAACCCGGAATATCAGGCGATGGGCCGGATCTTCTTCACCGGGCTGCTCGCCCACTGCCGCACCGACGCCGGCTTCACGGTGCTCAAGGACGTCAAGACTATGGAGAAGGGCGACCTGATGCCGAGCTATTTCCTCGCCGAATCGCTCAAGTATCTCTACCTGCTCTTCGCGCCGGAAAAAACGCTCGATCTGAAAAACGTTGTGTTCAACACCGAGGCGCACCCGTTGCGGCGGACCTGGTAGCTTTATAGGTCACATCCGTCCGGCCTCTCTCAGCTTGCGAGAGCCGTAGGGAAGAAACCCTGGACCTTCATTCCGTGGCCTCATCGGGCATGCCGATCCTCTCGGACCAGCTCAGCACTCGACGAGAGCCACGGCATCTGGCTGCGATGCTCGGCGTGCGACGGCATCATCCGCTGAAAATTGAACGGCAACACTCGCGCAATCGCTCGGCCCCGGCGGGTGACGATCAGCTCACCCTCATGCTCGACGAGCTGGTCCAACTGCCCGAGCGCTTCACGCATTTCACGGATGGAAAGGGTCTTCATCTCCGTACCTCCACACCGAATGTAGCACAAGCCGGCACGAGGTGGCACACGGTGGCGGGGGCACGTGGCTCCAGCGCGGAAAAAAGCGGCAGGGCCGGGGGGAAGCCGGCCCTGCTCTTTGAAGGAGGGCTACTGGCAAGCGCCGAAGGCTTCCACGTCGCGCAGCACGGACGGCGTGGAGCCTGCGGGATTGAGGTAGAGGCGCGTGCGGCCGGTCTGGGTGTCGCGCACCCGGACCGAGAACTCGACGTCGGTCGCCGCCGCCAGCGAGAGCCAGTAATGGCCGTTGACGCTGCAGCGGTCGAGCACGGTGAGCAGGAGCTGCGGCTCCTCCTGCGAGGAGGAGGTGAAGACGCCGGCGCTCGGCGTCTCCGCCAGCAGGGCGCGCTTGGACTGGCGGTCGCCACCGGCGATCGAGGGGTGCCACAGCACGGTCGCCTCGAAGCGGCCGTCGCCGAGGCAGAGGGCGTTGCGGTCGTCGCAGGCCGCCGTCGAGCCTTCGACGGTGCCGACCGCGTGGAGCTTCGCGGGATCGCCGGCGAGCGTCGAATTGCAGCCCGGAGCGGCGTCGTGGATGGTGACGGTGGCCACGGCGTCGCCCATCGCCGCGCCGGTGGCCTTGCTGAGGCGGACGGAGAAGCTCTTGTCCGGCTCCGGCACGTTGTCCTTCTTGATCGGGATCTCGATGGTCTTCGGATCGCCGTCGCCGGCCGCCCAGCTCAGCAGGCCCGTGCGAGGAGTGTAGTCCTTGCCCGCCTTGGCGCTGCCGGGAGCGGTGGCGAACTTGACCGTCGCCTTGCCGTCGCTGCCGCCGGTGCGCGCCACGGTCACCGAGGCCACGCCGTCGGATTCGGCCACGGTCATGGATGTCGAGCTGAACCCGAGGGTGCCGGGACCCGAGCCGCCGCCGTCACCGCCGCCGCCGGACGGCGCGGTGACGATCACCGTGCCGCGCATGCCGCCGGTGAGGCTGCCGTGGACCTGGCAGTAGTAGCCGAAGGTGCCCGGCGTGGTGAAGGTGCGCTGGAAGGTTCCGGTGGAGGCCGGAGCGCCGCTGGTGAAGCTGCTGTCGTCGGCGTAGACACTGTGCGACATCGGCGCCGACCAGGTCCAGCAGACCGGCTGCCCCGCCTGAACGGTCACCGTCGACGGCGTGAAGGTCGTGCCGCTGATCGTGATCGTGGCGGCCACACCCGCGCAGCCCGGAGACGGATTGGGGTCGCCTCCTCCCGGATTGCCGCCGCCGCCGTCGTAGTCCTTGCCCATGGCATGGTTGTGCTGCGCCGACGCGGAGACGGCGAGCAGGAAGCCGAGCGCGAGGGCCGGCAGGGTGTGTCGGTACGACATTGTGATCTCCTCCTTGAATAGGGCCGCCGGGACTCATCCGGAGGATGGAGCGCGGCGGTGATGTCCGTAAGTGCCGCCGCCGGCCCCGGCGGTTCAAAGGGCGCGGGCGGTTCAAAGGGAGGCCGCCGGCTTTGCTATCATCCGCGTCGCCGCCAGGCCCCCCCGGACGACGCATGCCCGCTCCCCAAGATCCCCACGATCCTTACGCCGCCCTGCGCAACCGGAATTTCCTCTGGTACGTGGCCAGCGTGCTGGCGCTGACGCTCGGCACCATGATCCAGGCGACGGTGGTGGCCTGGCAGGTCTACGCGCTCACCCGCGACCCGCTCTCGCTCGGCCTGGTCGGACTGGCCGAGGCGCTGCCGTTCATCGGCGCCGCCCTCTACGCCG
>DASWQX010000834.1:0-2296 GCA_036403495.1 Thermoanaerobaculia bacterium | reverse complement strand
CCCCAACGGAAATCAAGAGCCAGTCGGCGCTCGCGAGGGCGCTCGCGGCGCCGATCCTCCTCGGGGCCGCGAAGGATCCGCCGGCAGAGCCGGAAGGTGCCGGTACTCGGGCTCGCCTTTCCATGAGCCCTCCACCACCCCCGGACTTCAAGTCCTTGCTGTCGCAAATCCGGGGCGGTTCGAGCGAGGACGCCGCGCCGCGGCCGCCGGCCGGCGCGAAGGGTGGTGAAACAGTGGATTTCGGGCGCGTCGTTTGGGCGCCAGCGATCCTGCTGACGGCTCTGTCTTCGGAGAGCCCCGGACCCGTCGAGGCCTGGATCGAAGGGGATGCCAAGGACCCTCAGGGACGAGTCGTTCTGCCGCAAGGAACCCGGGTCTTCGGGAGCTACGACACGGGAATCGCGTTGGGGCAAAAGCGCGTCGTCGTCCGGTGGACCTCGATCGAGTTGCCGAACGGCAACACGGTCGCACTGGAAGGCGCGAGCAGCGCCGGGCGCGACGGCGCGGGAGGCTTGCGCGGTCACGTCGATGCGCGAATCTGGGGCGCCTTCGGAAGAGCCCTGTTGCTTTCGGCGATCGGAGCGGCGACACAGCTCGGCCAACCCCAGGAGAGCGCGACAAACTTTGGCGCCGCGGCGTCAAACCGTCAGATCGCGGCGGCCTCGGTGGCAACCGAGCTCTCTCGAGCCGCAGCCGACGTCATTCGTCAAGCCACCGACATCAAACCTGTCATCAGAGTGCCAGCCGGAACGCCGTTTTTCGTCTTCGTGCCGGTCGATTTCGAGGCTCGGTAGAAGAGAGGAGATTCATGCGACCACGATCGATTCTAGGTTCTTGCCTTTTGCTTTGCCTGCTCCTTCCGCTGCCGGGCTTCGCCGCTCAGAGCTTCGGCATCTTCTTCGACGGCTGGACGGATTTCAATGGGAACGGAATGATCGATTGCTCCGAACCGGTCACGTATCGGATCGAGTTATTTCAAGACGCCGCTCCGCCCGGGCCTGAGACCGGCATTATCACGGTGCCGTTCAGCTCTTCTATTCGCTGGCGGTTCAACGCCGGGTCGGTCGTCCCCGATCCCATCTTCAACGATAGTTGCGCTATCACCCTAGTCCAAGGCAACTTTCCCAACGATACCTCCGCCGTCTTGGGTTATAGCTGCGACCCGCACGCCGGCAATCCTCTGGACGACAACTACTCCCTTGAGTTCAGGGTCACGGGCCTGTACCTGGGCGGATCTGTTGGACCCATCATCGTCGACGCGGAAAACGACCGGACCTCCCCCACGACGGCAAGCCTGCATGGGGTGGACTCGGTGGCCGTGCCGCTGAACCCCTGCCCCGCGCCTGCCGACCTGCGTCTGACCAAGACTCTTCAGAGCGGTGACGGCACTCCGGGAAGCACGCTGGTTTATGGCCTCCTGGTGACGAACTCCGGAAATGGGGTCGCCACCAACGTTGACATCCAAGAGACGGTCCCCCAGCTCTCCAGCTTTGACGCGGCGAATTCCTCCGCCGGGTGGAGCTGTGCTCCGGATGGCAACGCTGGGAGCTCCTGCACTCTCGCCGTTGGGGGTCTGATCGTGGGAGGGTCGGCGAACCGGACGTTCGCGGTCCGAGTCGCCGCGAGCTTGCCACCGGGTTCGCCGGCAACCATCAGCAACACGGCTTGCGCCTCGAGCACCCCCCCCGATGACCTGCCGGCCAACAACTGTAGCTCGATTACGACCCCGATCGGCAACCCCGACCTGCGGATGAGTAAGAGCGTCGTATCTGGCAGCGGGGCTCCGGGGGCGACGCTGGTCTATAACCTGACTGTCGACAACCTTGGCAATCGGGACGCCGCCGGCGTCCAGGTGACGGAGACGGTGCCCGTTCTGTCGACCTTCTTGCCTGCGAGCTCTTCGCCGGGATGGAACTGCAGCCCGAGCAACAACGCGGGCTCGACCTGTGCTCTCGCCCTCGGCACGATGGCCGCGGGAGCGTCGGCGAGCCGGACTTTCGCCGTCCAGCTATCTTCTACATTCCCGGCGAGTCCGCCGGCGATCGCCAACACCGCGTGCACCTCGACAACGACGGGAGGAGATCCCGCCGCGAACAACTGCGGCAGCACCAGCACGCCACCGGGCGGCAATCCCGACGTGCGCCTGGCAAAGTCGGTCGCCAGCGGCAATGGCAACCCCGGGAGCGTGCTGGTCTACCAACTCGTGATCACCAACGGCGGCACCCGCGACGCCGCCGGTGTCGCTCTCCACGAGACGGTGCCGCCGTTGACGACCTTCCGGGCGGCCGGCTCGTCG